>JAGBVD010000052.1 GCA_017630495.1 Oscillospiraceae bacterium | reverse complement strand
TATAGGTGCTTCGCAGTTTTGAAGTGGTAACTTTTTTGATTAACAAATAACAAAATTCCCGGAATGCTGACGCATTTCGGGAATTTTTTATGCAGTTAAGCGGAAAAGGGACCGATCAAAACCATTTTATCACTATGGTGTCCCGCCCTTCGGGAAGGTCTTTTTTAATAAAAGCGTCTTTTATGAATTTTTGGTGATGCGGAAGGTTTTTTCCACCATAAAGAGCATTAGTCCAATAAAGATAAGGAGGTAAAAAGGCATAATCTCAAAGCCGATAGCTTTGCCCAACAGACCGTATATCGGCGGCATAAAGGTAGCGCCGGCATAGGCGCTGGCCATTTGAATACCAATGATCGCGCCGGAGTTCTCCGCACCGAAATTGCTTGGGGTGGAGTGGATGATGCAGGGGTAAATGGGGGCAAAGCCAAGACCAATGATCACAAAAGCCATCAGAGAAAACACATTCGTTTGCACCGGAAGCCATAATAGGAACATACCCAAAATGGAAATGGCAGCACCCATCCGGATCATTTTCCGGTCGCCAAAGCGGTCCATAATAAAGCCGCCAAAGAATCTTCCCACAGTCATACCGATGAAGAAAAGAGAACCAAAGGTGGCTGCCATTTCTTCCGGGAGCTTTCTTGCCTGCACAAGATAAGTACTTGCCCACTCCAATGCGGCAAATTCTGCAGCGCAATAGCAGAAAAAGCCAAGCAGCAGAAAAGGAACGCCTTTGATCTTTAGCGCGCCAACCAGACCGATACTTTTCTCCGGCTGTGTGCTGACGGCCTTTTCTTTATTGACCTTCCAAAGAGGCAGCGAGAGCAAAAGCACAAGACCAATGAAGCCTTGCACAGCAGAGATCGTAAGATAACCGTTGTTCCAATGGGAGTGGGTCAATGCGTAGCCCATCACAAAGGGACTGATGATGGCGCCCACGCCCCAGAAGCAGTGCAGCCAGCTCATGTGCTTGGCGCTATAGTGGGTGGCCACATAGTTGTTCAGCGCGGCATCCACAGAGCCAGCGCCCAGACCGTAGGGCACAGCCAGAACTACCAGCATCCAGAATGCGGTAGCGCGGGAAAAACCAAAGAGTGCCAGACAGGTCATAAGTGCGCTGATGATGACCACCGCAGGGTTTTTTAGCTTTTTGGTCAGGAAATCCGACAGTAAACTGGAAAGAACAGTACACCCGGAAATGAGCATTGTAATGATACCCATATAGGAAATGGGCACCTGGAAGGCGGTGTGCATCACCGGCCAGGCAGAGCCGAGAAGGGAATCCGGCAGACCCAGACTGATAAAGGCCAGATAGATAATGGCCAGCAAAAGAGAGTACATTGTATACCTCCTGGCGGCAAATTTTCTTCATTTTAACATAGCCTTTGATGCCTTGTCAAACTTTCCATAAAACCGGTTGCAAATCGGTGTTGTATATGCTAAATTGGTCATATAGAACGATGGCAACAAAAGGAGTGGAGATGTATGCTGGATTATACCAACTGTGCAACAATCTACATATCCCAGGAAAAGGGCAACGATTTTAACAGCGGCTTTTCCCCGGTCAGCGACGGTTTTGGCGGCGGCCCGGTGAAGACTTTGAAGCGGGTAAGGAATCTGCTGTATACCATGCGCGCCTGCGGAAACACCCAGCCTATGACCGTCCGCTTTATGGGGGATTACTGTCTGGAAGAGACCTTGAATCCCGGCTTTGAAGAGGCAGGCGGATATTTCGGAACAGCCCACGCGATGAAAAATGTTACCTTTGAATCCTACGGCGAAAACCGGTCCAGAATCATTGGCGGAAAAAAGCTTACCGGCTTTCAAAAGGATGTGTTCCGGGGCGTACCCTGCGTTTCTTTGCACATTCCCCAGGTAAAAGAGGGTACTTGGCATTTTACAGACCTGTATGTAAACGGCAAGCGCGCCACCATGGCCCGCTATCCCAAGGACGGCACGCTGACAGCGGTAGCAACGGAAAACGATCATCCCCAGGCTTCTTATATGACCGGCTCCAAGTGGTTTATCGCCCACAAGGAAGATTTGCAGGATGTGGGCGATTTAACCGGTGCGATCGTTTCCTTCTATCATTACTGGATCGATGAGCATACTCCGGTAGAAAGCTATGATCCCCAGACCGGCAAGCTGGAAATGCAGAAGCGTTCCCGTTTCTTAATGACCACCAATTATATGCCGGCAGGTCAAAAGGGCGCAACGGCAAATTTGCATTACTATCTGGAAAATGTTGCCGCCGGATTCTCCCAGCCTGACGATTGGTATCTGGATGTAAATAGCGGTATGCTTTATTACATCCCCCAGCAGAAGGATGTGGAGCCGGAAGCACTTGAGGTGTTTGCGCCTACGCTGCAGACGCTGATCGAGATCAAGGGCGCGCCGGAGAACAAGCTGGCAGGCATCCGTTTCCGGAATCTGGATTTCTTCTGCTGTAAGGGTGAGTATCGCTGCACAGTGATCAACAAGACCTCCTTTGTGCCGGAGGGTGACGATGAACGGGCCGCGGATTACCAGTCTGCCTGGTCTGCCGGCGGTGCGATTCGTTTTGAATATGCCGAGGACTGCAGCTTGTACAACTGCAACATTTCCTGCACCGGCTGCCATGGTGTGGAAATCGCCTACGGCTGCGACAGCATTCGGGTGGAAAACTGCCGCCTGGAAAATCTGGGCGGTGGCGGCATCAAAATTCTCGGCCGCGCAGTGAACGATCCCAGGGAATGGGAAACCGGCCACTGTATTATCCGGGGCAACCTGATCTCTCACTGCGGCGAGCGATATGCCTGCGCCTGCGGCATTCTGCTGTGCCACAGCGCCCATAATGAACTGTCTGACAACGAGATTTGTTACACTGATTACACCGGTGTTTCCGTAGGCTGGGTTTGGAGCTATCAGCCCAACACCACCTATGGCAATATTATTCGCAACAACCATATCCATCATATCGGTATGGGAAAACTGTCCGATATGGGCGGCATCTATCTGCTGGGTTATCAGGATGGCACTATCGTGGAGGGCAACCACATTCACGACATCAACAGCAACCATTATGGCGGTTGGGGTCTGTATCCGGATGAGAGCGCCTCCCACATCACAATGGAAAATAACCTGGTTTACAACTGCAAGTCCAGCTGCTACCATCAGCATTACGGCAGCTATAACACGCTGCGTGGAAATGTGCTCGGCTTTGGCAACGGACAGCTGATACAGCTGACACAGAATGAAGCCCATATGGGTGTAGTGGTAGAAGAAAACACCCTCATTACCGACGGTCAGCCGATTTACGGCAAAGGCGCAAACGCACTGGTCACCAATTTTACCGGCTCTATGATGCCGTTGCGCGCCAACCGCAACCGGATTTGGGATGTCAGTGGTGAAATGCCTGTGATGATGCGTTTTACAAACGACCAGGGTGTGGTTAAAACGGTGGACCTGGAAACCTGGCAGAGCCAATCCGGTCAGGACCAGGGGACGGTGGTGGAAGCGCCGAAGGATATTTTGATCGATGTGGAAAACAAAACCCTGAAGAGAAAATAAGACATTTTCAAAAAGCGCAGGTGCTCACCTGCGCTTTTTTCTTTCACCACCCAATCGGCTATTGAAAAGCCGGAAGCTTTGTGTTATACTGTCTTTCTTGGCAACAAATGGTTGCAGGAAAGAGGATATGAAAATGGTAATCAGCAAGAATGCAAAGAAGGCAATTATGCTTGGCACCCTTTGCTCTGTTTCCTATTTGGCGGTGTATATTGCCCGGAATATTTTAAGCGCGGTAACCCCTCAAATGGTGGAAGCTGGATTTTCCGAAGCATACATTGGCAGTGTGTCGTCTATTTATCTGATTATGTATGCCTGCGGTCAGATGATCAATGGCCTCATTGGCGATAAGATCAAAGCCAAGTGGATGATCGGATTTGGCCTTTTGGGCGCCGGTGTTACCAATTTCATTTTCTCCCGAATTGTGTTGATGCCTACCATGGCTCTGGTGGTCTACGGCATTACCGGATTTTTCCTTTCCATGATCTACGGACCCATGACCAAGGTGGTTTCGGAGAACACAGAGCTGATTTACGCCACCCGCTGTTCCCTGGGATATACCTTTGCCTCTTTCTTTGGCTCACCGGCGGCCGGCCTGCTGGCTACTTTCCTGGCTTGGGACAGTGTGTTTAGCGTTGGCAGCGGCTTTTTGGTGGTTATGGCGCTGTTGGTTATGCTGGTATTTACCGCTTTTGAAAAGCGCGGTATCGTCAAGTACGGCCAGTATCAAAAACAGGAAAAGGGCCTGAAAAACATCAAGGTGCTGTTGAAGCACCAGATCGTCAAGTATTCCCTCGTTTCCATATTGACCGGTGTGGTACGCACCTCTGTGGTGTTCTGGCTGCCTACATACATTGCTCAGCATCTGAATTTTGCGTCGGAGAAAGCCACAATGCTCTTCAGTGTCGCAACCTTCATTATTTCCTTTACGACCTTCATTGCTGTTTTTATCTACGAAAAACTGGGCCACGATATGGATAAGACCGTGCTGATTATGTTCTGTAGCTCTGCGGTGTTCTTCCTGCTGACCTATTTTGTTCATCTGACAGCACTGAATCTTGTGTTTATCGTGCTGGCCATTATGGGTTCCAACGGTGCGGCTACGATGCTGTGGAGCCGTTACTGCCCCTCCCTGCGGGATACGGGTATGGTATCCTCGGCTACCGGCTTTTTGGATTGCTTAAGCTATGCGGCAGCCGCATTGGCAAACCTGATTTTTGCCAACGCAGCCCCTGCCATCGGCTGGGGAAATCTGATCCTGGTGTGGTTTGGCATCGTTTTGGTAGGTGTTGTGATCGCACTGCCCTATAAGAAAATGAAGAAGGCAGAATAATCAAAAACCCTTGCGGATTTCCGCAAGGGTTTTGTTATAGCCGTTGATTTCGGTATTCGTTGGGGGTGCAGTCCATATAGTCCCGAAAGACCTTATAAAAATAAGGCAAACTGTAAAAATTGAGGAAATCGCAAATGTCCTCCGGACGCATATCACCGCTGCGGAGCATTTGACAGGCTTTTTTGATCTTCAGCCGGTTGATATACTGCACCGGTGACATACCGGTGATCGCCCGGAATCGCTTGCGGTAGGCGGTTTCGCTCATAGCACACTGCTGGGCAAGCTTTGGAATGTGAAACTGGTCGGTGTAATGCTGGTTGATGTAAGCAATGCAGCATTCGTCCGTCTGGGCAACGGGAAACAGGGCGCTGAACAAAGCATAGACTTTGGCCTTCAAAGCGGCAGGGATGGCGCTTTTGTAAAGCTCGGCCGCGGCAGAAAACAGCAGCTGCAGCTTGCCCCGATCCTGGCAAAGGCGCACCACCTGATTGCCCAGAGAAATCCGCTTTCCGGCGGTGTCGCTGAGCCGGAAATTGATGAGCAGGCTGTGTCCGGTTTTTCCGGGAGGTGCCAGCATTGTCACGCTGTACCGTGCTCCCAAAGGCAACAGCATCACATCCCCCGGATTTGCCTGAAATACTTGTCCGTCCGGCAGCTCATATCTTGCCGGACAATCCAGAAGCAGAATCAGACCATGTCTGCGCCGGGGGATCTCCAAACAGCTGTATTTATCGCCGGCACGCCAATTCTGCCGAATGGCAAGCACCGCATCTAAATTGAAATCTGTAGTAAAAATCCGGTTAAGTTCTTGAAAATCCATTGCAAATCACCACTTTTATCATATCACACCTTGCCGAAAAATGGAATAATAATTTTTGATTTACGGATTGCACAGAAATTATGAAAGTGGTATGATATTACTATATGATAAAGCAGGAGGTTGTTATGGACCTGGAAGCATTGCGCCGGCAGGCGCAGGAGGATGCCCGGTATTTCTTGGAAAAGGACGGACAGTACCGGATGGGATATGTGGATGCAGAGCGTCCCCATCCTTTGACCCGGCGTCTTTCCCAAACCTATGCCGCGTCTATGGAAGACGGCATTCGGCTGATCTTCTCTGTGGATGAACAGATGGCAGGCCGGGCGGCACAGACTTTGCAGACAGAAGAATATGCCCGTTTTGCCGATGCCATTCGCACTGTCTTGAAGCAAGGCGGAAAAGTGATCTTTTCCGGCTGCGGCTCTTCCGGTCGGCTGTCCATGCGCCTGGAGCAGTCCTGGCGCAACGGGATAGAGAAGCTTTCGAAGAAATACCCCCAGGCCCGGGATGCTCTTTATAACAAGCTGGAAGCTGTCGGCAACATTATGACCGGCGGCGACTATGCGGTGATCCGGGCGGTGGAATCCTTTGAGGACTCTTCTGCTTTGGGAAAGGCCCAGGCAAAGCAGTGGAAGCTGACCCAAAAGGATTTGCTGGTTGGCGTAACAGCTACCGGTGAGACCACCTCGATTTTGGGCACAGCTGCCCAGGCTTTGGAAGACGGAGCAGGGGTGTATATGCTTATTTGCTCCGACCACCGTCCCTTGATGGAGAAGATGGAACGGGCCAAGGTCATCTACGAAAATCCCCGGTGCGCGGTACTGAATCTTCCTTGTGGACCGATGGCACTCACCGGATCAACCCGGATGCAGTCGTCCACTTTTGAACAGTTTACATCAGCGGTGGCGCTGGAAGGCGCGTTGTGGGACATCTTGGAAGAATGCGGCATCCCCAACGGCTTTCAGGGCTACAGCTGGTACGGCCAGCAGTTTGCGGCAATGATTCAGCAGCTGCTTGCGGACAAGTGTGTGGGCCTTTTGGCAAAAGCATCTGCCAGTGAACAGCAGATTTATGAGCAGGAAGGCTTGATCACTCTGTTTGCAGATGAGTATCTGCTGGATGTGCTGACGGACACTACCGAACGGGCGCCCACCTTTATGACACCGCCCTTCTGCTCGGCAGATATGCAAGGCCAGAGTCAGTCCTGGGCCTTTGTGAAAAACCCCAACTATCCCACGGAGGTCGCTTGGGAGCGGTGCTTTCTGCGGCAGCCCAACTGCATCGAGTGGGGCAAAGAAACTTATGAAGCTTTGGGTCTGACCCAGCGGCAGATCGAGAAGATCCCGGATATCAGCCGAAATGCCCTCAAACGGTTTATGATCGGCAACGAGCCTGCCCCGGAGCGGGAAAACGCACCGGCCTCTCACGCGCTGTGGGTGGATGCCAAGGCTGCACCGGAAAGCTTTACCCGGCAGGCAGAGCGCTATCAATCCCATAGCCAGCTGACCTTGGAAGATGCGGGACTTTCTCTGCCGGAAACGGCAATGGATATGTTCGAGCATTTGGCGCTGAAGCTGATGCTCAACACTCTGTCCACCGGTGTTATGGCCCGGATGGGCAGAATCAGCGGAAACTGGATGACCTGTTTGGCGATGTCCAACAAAAAGCTGATAGACCGCAGCGCAAGAATCGTTTCCGATCTTTGCTGTGTCAGCTATGAAAAAGCACTGGAAGAAGTATATTACGCGAAAGCTTACACCGAGGCCACCGGCTTGCTGCGCAGCCCGGCCCAGGAAGCTATTTGCAATTTAGGTATCAAATAGAAAGGAAGATCACTATGGAAAAAATCATCAATGGCGTTCGTTGCAAGAAAGTGGGTACGGAGCACACTGTGTACTTTGATATGGCCCTTTCCATGCTGGAGGAGATCATGGCCCACAACGCAAAAGGGGAGAAGACCGTAATGATCGTCCCCGTTGGTCCTACAGACCAGTATCCTCTGCTGGCAGACCTGGTCAACCGTCTGAATGTATCCCTGAAAAATGTCCATTTCTTCAATATGGACGAGTATATGTGGTCTGAAACCGAGGCCGTCGACCGGGAAGACCCCTTGAGCTTCTACGGCAGAATGAAACGGGAATTTTATGACCGGGTGCGCCCGGAGCTGGTAATGCCCGAAAGCCAGCGGCATTTTCCTGCCCCCGGCAAAGAGGCCGAGTATGACAAAATGATCGAAGACTTAGGCGGTGTGGATGCTTGCTTTGGCGGCTTGGGCATTAACGGCCATGTGGCCTTCAACGAGCCTCCCGAGGCAGAGGCCCCTATGACTGCTGATGAATATGCAGCTCTGGGAACACGGGTGCTGCCCATTTCCCGGGAGACCAAGACCATCAATGCCTATGGCTACAAGCGGGGCGATTTGATGGGTATGCCCCAGTGGTGTGTGACTGTGGGTATGAAGCAGATCCTGTCTGCCAAAAAGATCTACATTGCCCTGAACCGCCCCTGGCAGAACGGCCCGTTCAAGCACGCGCTGCTGGATGAGCAAACTGCAAATATTCCTGCATCGCTGCTGCGCCGCTGCCCGGATGTAACCTACTGTGGTACAGACGAAATTATGGACGGTATCTTCTAATTAAAATAATAAGACCGTTGGGAATTCCCAACGGTCTTATTTTATGCTTTTTCAAACAAGGCAAAGAGCGCGGTTTCGTATTGCTCCAGGGAGAAGGTGAGCGTGTCGGTGATTTCTCCGTCTGTTTCTGCACCGAACACCGGCATCGCCAGCATAGCTTTCGGCAGCTTCAGGGTCTTTTCCCCGGCAGTGGCGGCATGGATACCCACATAGCCGTTTCCGGCATAGACCACATCTCCGGTGTTCTCATACAAATGGACACCGGCATTTTTCAGGAAGGCACGAATCTGCACGGTGGTCAGCGCATACTGCGGCTCTGCTGCACACAGGCAAGGAATGCCCAGCTGTTCGCACAGGGCCAATGCTTTTTTGCCCTTTTCCGAGGGGAAGGCGAAGGGGAAGATGGCCGCCTTGTAATTTTGCAGGATTTCCGGTGCGTCCTCTACCAAATAGGTATCATAAGGTGCGCCGCAATTACCCATTGCCGTGCGGCTTTCCCGAATGGCATTCATAGGCGCGGTATCGGCAAACATATTTTCATAGCTTTCCGGGTCGGCAAAGAACACCACCTGCGCCGGGGAATCCTTCCGGGCAGGCACATCGCAATCATATACCTGCTTCATATGCCGGAAGGTTTCCATCAGTAGGGGGTCATTATACCAGCCGCCCCACATATCAAACCACCAGATCCCGGCACCTTTGGTGATTTGGTGACAGAAGCACTTGCGCAGCGCCTGCCGGGAAAGCTCCGCCGTTGGCGGACCGGCCCACACGCTGTCTGCATAGATATCTTCCGGATATCTTCCCGGACGGGCCCGCTGCATACCGGTGGTCAGATATGTGCGAATGTCGCACTCTAAAAAGGGCAGCTTGCCGTGGCCCTTGACAGAATCTATGGGCATCATATCTGCCCAATCCTTTCCCAGGGGCCGTCCGCCGGTGTAGGCATTGGGGGAGGAGAAGTAATCC
>JAGBVD010000051.1 GCA_017630495.1 Oscillospiraceae bacterium | reverse complement strand
GTATGTCACCTGTTCGAATCAGGTCGCCGCTACCAGGCCCGTTGGTCAAGCGGTTAAGACACCGCCCTTTCACGGCGGTAACATGGGTTCGATTCCCGTACGGGTCACCACGAAAAAAGTCACTTTTGTCTACCGACAAAGGTGACTTTTTTCAATGATATCCGTTCCTCACGGAACGGGTGATATATCTTCGATATGATATCGCACTGTCGTGCGATGATATATGCCTTCGGCATATGAAGGAACGGATATTATATCATATTTGCAAAGCAAATATATCATACGGCAACGCTGTATATCATATCGCGTTAGCGATATATCATTGAAAAACACAACATTCTTTGATATAATACTGATGAAAGAAGGTGCATTCATGTCCGAAAACAAATTACTTGACTTATCTTTTGAATTTGCTGTTGCTATCGTAAATCTTGTTGACGGTGTAACTGCACCGAAAAGCTCTTATATGAGCGATCAACTAGCAAGAGCCGGTACATCCGTTGGGGCAAATATTCACGAAGCACAATACGCACAGAGTAAGAGAGACTTTGTGGCAAAGTTAGAGATTGCACTCAAAGAATCCAACGAAACAAGCTATTGGTTAAAACTGATGTTTGAAACCAAAAGGATAGATAATGCAACTTATCAACACGCAGAGAAGCTTTGTGGCAACATCCGCAGACTATTGATCGCATCTTGCAAAACCGCAAAGGAGCATACAAAATGACAACCGAGAAATCCTGCGGCGATTGTTAATTGCCTCACCTTCGCACCATTACACCGCTATAATCACAGTATAAAAACCACATTTGAGGACGGCTTATGGAACGATTTCTGAAATTACTCCGGTCTCACAACTTAAAAGAGCTTCTGCGGGAATATGCCTGGATCAGCCGCTACAGCCTGCGCTACAAAGCCCAGGTGGCCTGGTATATCTTCACCGGCATTCTGGGCATTGCCACCAGCCTGACCGGCAGCATTCTCAGCAAGTACATCATCGACTCCGTCACCGGCTTTAACACCCACGGGATCTTTGTGGCGCTGGTGTTTTTCGTGCTGATGCAGCTGTCGCAAATTCTGTTCCACGGAATTTCCAGCCGGATCAGCACAAAGGTCAGCATCCGGGTCAACCAGGAGATCACCGCCCAGGTCTATGACAAGCTGCTCGTTACCGACTGGGAAGCGCTGTCTTCCTACCACTCCGGCGACCTGCTGACCCGGGTAACCGGCGATATGACCACCGTTTCTTCCAGTGTTTTGGGATGGTTTCCGGAGTTTTTGACCCGGTTTTTGCAGTTTGGCGGCACGCTGGGTGTGATCCTTTATTACGATGCCACCCTGGCCCTGCTGGCGCTGCTCAGCGCCCCGGTAACGCTGCTGATGAGCCGTTATGCCATCAAAATGATGCGCCGGCATAACCAAAGAATGCGCCAGTTAAGCAGCCAGATGATGTCCTTCCACGAGGAGTCCTTCCAAAACATCCAGCTGATCAAATCCTTTGACAAAACCGATGCCTACAGCCAAAAGCACCGCAGCATCCAGACCCAGCTCCGGGACGCGTCCATGGACTACAACCGGTTTTCCATTCACAAAAACACCATTATGTCCCTGATTGGTACGGTGGTGGCGCTGGTCTGCTTTTTGTGGAGTGTCCACCGGCTTTGGACCGGGCATATTACCTACGGCACCATGACGCTGTTTTTGCAGCTTTCCGGCTCTCTGACCGCGGCCTTTTCCGCGCTGGCCGGTCTGATTCCCGGGGCCATCAATGCGGCTACCGCCGCCGGGCGGATCATGGCCATTATGGACCTGCCCAACGAAGACCGCACCGCTGATGCAGAGGCAGAAGCCTTTGTGCAAAAGCACAAATCCTCCCCCGTAACGGTGGAGGCAAAGGGACTTTCCTACCATTATGCGGACGGCAGACAAGTACTTACCAGCAGCGATTTTGCGGCTGAAAGCGGCCAGATCGTCACCTTGATCGGTCCTTCCGGCGAGGGCAAGACAACCCTTCTGCGGCTTTTATTGGGCATTGTCCATCCCAAAGCCGGCGCATTGTTCCTTTCTGCCGGTGATGACCGAATCGCCGTTTCCCCCTCCACCCGGGCGCTGTTTTCCTATGTGCCGCAAAACAACACCATGTTTTCCGGCACGGTGGCAGAAAATCTGCGGCTTACCTGCCCGGAGGCCACCGAGCAGCAGCTTTACGAGGCCCTGCGCCTTACCTGCGCAGAGGACTTTATCCGGCCTCTGCCCCTGGGTCTGGACACCCCGGTACGGGAGCAGGGCGGCGGCTTCTCCGAAGGCCAGCTGCAGCGGCTGTGCATTGCCAGAGCGCTCCTTTCCGATGCGCCGGTTTTGCTGCTGGACGAAGCCACCAGCGCTTTGGATATGGAAACGGAGCAGGCGGTGCTGCAAAACATTATGACCGCCCAAAAGGGCCGCACCTGCATCATCACCACCCACCGGCCCAGCGTGCTGGAGATCAGCAACCGCATCTACCGCATCCGAAACGACCGCATAGAGCAAGTGAAATAACAAAGCAAAAGAGGTTGCCGTTGGGCAACCTCTTTTTACTACCATATGGAAGTTCTGTAATTGTTCAGGGCAAAGCCGCAGACCTCGGGGGCGCTCTGTTTCAGCCGGGCAAGGCCTTCGTTGATGGAATCGGTGTGCATAAAGTCCGCCCGGACCACCAAAAGGGCCGTGTCTGCCATAGGGGCAATGGTCTCCGCATCGGCGGTGGCGAAAATAGGCGGTGTGTCCAAAATCACATAATCCGCCTGCTGCCGCAGCCTTTGCAGCAAGGCAGGCAGCTTGCCGCTGTTGAGCAGTCTTGTGATGCTTCTGCCGGAGTTCTGGCTCAAACCCAGGGTAATGCCGTATTTCTTGCTTTCTGTCAGATAGGGGCTGGGGTCCTGCCCATCCTGCAGCAAATAGGCATTCAGGGTCTGTCCCTTTTGCACCGGTATCTCGAAAATCTTGTGCAGGGAGGGCTTGCGGAAATCGCAGTCCAGCAAAACCACCTTCCGATTCTTTTCCGCCAACGCCAGAGCCAAATTGGCGGCGATGGTGGATTTTCCCTCGTTTTCGCCTACGCTGGTCACCAAAATCACCTTTTGACCCCGTTTCCGGGCGTGGTATTCCAACGCAGAGCAAAGGCTCAAATTGTCCTCAATAAAGTCCTTTTTGATCAGGGCATTGGTGATCAGCGGTGCAATGTTCTTGCGGTGCAGTTTGGACCGGAGGGTCTTGTTCTTTTCCTCGTGGTTGATGGTCCGCAGAAGTCTTGCGTCGATCTTCCGCCGGGCCGCCTTGGGGTTTTTCACCGTGCTTCGCAGGATATAGACCGCAGAAACGCCGCCCATAGCCAGCAAAGCCGCCAGCACCAACACCATAGGATAGTCCTTTTCCACATTCAGCGGATTGGAGGGCAGCACCGGGATCTCCGGGTCCTTGATGACCTCCAGCTGGGCATTGGCAAACAGATAGTCGGAGATGCTGCTGTAGTTTTCCACCACCAGATTCATCGCCCGGAAAGCCGTTTCCGGCTCTTTGGAGGTGACCGTAACCATTAAAAGGTTGGTCTCCGGAATCATTGTGGTGTTGATCGCGCCGTCAAATTTGCCATCGGGCATTTGCTCCTGAATTTTCTCCCGAAGCACATTGCTCTGGAACACCTCCACAAAGACGGAAGCCATACTCTGGGTGGTGGTCAGGGAGTTGTAGGCGCTGGTGGAATCCTTGGCGCTGACCATAAAGGTAGCCGCGGAGGTATACCGGGGGGTGTAGGCCAGCCGAAGCAGGCTGGTGTAACACAAAATCGCGCTGATGCAAACAGCAACCACGACCCACAAATGCTTCAGAAGCTGCGCGATCAGGCCGTGAATGTTAATTTCGTCAAGACGAAGTGCTTTTTCTTCCATATTAACCCTCCGTTACCACTACAGTCAGCGGCGCTTCGCCGGTAAGCTTTCCGTCGTCATAACTGTAAACAAGCTGATAGCAGCCGGGTTTATTCAGGTCAGCGTGGCCCTGAATTTGCACATTCTTCTTGTTCAGGTCTTCCCCGCTTGTATCCGTTACCGCCTTCAGAAGCTTTTTCGGCTGGAAGGATTCTCCCTGCTGTACATAGACGATATGCTGCTTCAAAAACACCTGGGCGGTGCTTTCCTTGCCTAAAAACCGGACCCAGATGGTGATCTGGGCGGTGTCGCCGCAGGAGTTGGAAACCTCCAAAACCACCGGGTAGTTACCCACGGAGAAATTGTTGACCATATTGGAAACCACCCGGACATTGCCGGAAATATCGCCGTCGATGCAGTCCTCCACCCGGATATGCTCCAGCAAATCGAAGGAGTGACCCACCGTATACACCGGATTCTTTGCCAGAGAGAACACCGGAGCGGTGTAATCTGTGTAATGCACCTTCCGGGTCAGGGTTGCGGAGTTGTTGTGGCTGTCAAAGACCACATATTTCACATTCACCGTACCCGGCTCCAGGAAATGGGACACGGAAGCCACCATGATCCGGTCTGTCAGATCTCCGTCGGTGGTGTCCTTGGCGCTTAAGCCCTCCATCAGCTTTTCCGGAGGGTCATTGACGCTGATTTGCAGGGTTTCTGCCTGGTTGGAAATCTCCGGAAAGTCCGTATTTAAACTGCTGTAATAGCGGTTGTTTGCCCAAAAAGAAAACACGATGCTGACCAGGAAAAACACGATGGTCGCGATTCGCAAATATCGCATATTACACCTTCTTTCTATAGCCTATCATTGGCGCAGATGCCCATAGGGGTCTCCCACAGCAGGCACTTTGCGTATTGTTTGGAATACTGCACCGAAATGTGGTCGTAAACGCCCATCAGGAAATTGCTTCGGTGACCGGTGCTGTGGGCATCGCTGGCGATGCAGGCCACCAAATCGTTTTTCAGCAAACAGGCGGCGGTGCGCCGAACGGTTTGTCCGTAATCGCCCAAAATGCTGCCGCCGGTAAGCTGCAAATGGCAGCCCATATCCAGCCAATCGGTCACAATCTGGGGCGCGCGGCATACCGCCTCGTACCGCTCCGGATGGGCAACCAAGGGTACATACCCCAAATCCAGAATGCTTTGCAGCATGGAAAGAAAATCTTCCTTTTTGGCATCCGGGGCAAACTCCGTCAGCAAATACCGGCTGCCGTTGATGGTGGGGATGCTGCCCTGGGCAAGCTGCCCCAGCAGGTTTTCATCTGCCCGGGCCTCCGCCCCCAGCACCAGCCGCACCGGAATGTCCTTCGCCGCCGCTTTCAGCTGTTCAAACCGGGTCTGCAGATCCCGGGGCATACCGTATCCGCCACCCCAGTGGGGTGTGACCGCCAGAACGCTGACATCGCTGGCCGCTCCGTTGCGCAGCATTTGCAGGGCGTATTCCATTGTAGCTGCCCCATCATCCACGCCGGGCAGCACATGGGTGTGTAAGTCGCAAATGTTCATAGCATTTATTCATTGTCGGCAGCATATTTGCCGCCCTTTTCTTCTCCGTAGCCGTAGCCGTAGCGGCCGTAGCGATAGCCTTTTCCGTAACCGTAACCGTAGCCGTAACCGTAGCCGTAACCGTAGCCGGTGATGCCGGTCCGCACACCGGTGAGCACACAGCCGATGAGCCGGGCATCCATTTGATTTAAGTCTTCAAAACAGTTCATGATCCGGGGCAATTTGGAATAGTCCTGACGGATCACATACAAGATGGCCTCCGCCTGCTCTGCCACCGGGGTCAGCTGGGACAGATTCTGGCAGGCCGGGGCATCGATCAAAACAATGTCCGCCTGACCCTTGGCTTGCCGGACCTGCTCCGGCTGGCAGTCACCGGGCAAAAGCAGTACCTGCTTTCCCTGCTCGGCAAGGGCCTCCGCCAAATTCCGGGCCACAGTGGAAGTGCCCTCCTGCTGTGCCGTGGCGGTGATCAGCAATACCTTTCTGCCTTCCAGCGCCCGGTCCGTTTGCAGAGCCAGACCCCGGAAGCTTTCCTTAAAGGGCATACCCACCTTGCTGTTGTGCATAGACAGATCAGCATTCTTCCGACCCGTTCTGCTCACCACCAGCGGAATCGCGCCCAGACAGGGAGCGTTGAGCTTGGTGGTAACATCCGTTTCCTTGCGCACGGTGTTGCGCAGCAGCGCGTGCAGCAGCACAATGCCCATACCCAGCACAAAGCCGATAAAACCGCCCAGAGCCGCATATTTCAAATGCTGCATATTGTTATAGGGCACAGAGGGAAACTCCGGATGCTGGATCATATTCAGCTGGGTCTTGCCGATGACATACTCTGCCACCGCCGGGTAGTTCTTGATCAGCGCCTGCAAAATATCGTAGGCCGCCTGGGGGTCCCGGCTGGTAACGGACAGGGTAAACAAGTTGGAGTTTTCGATGACCTGGGCGCTGGGTGTGCCGTTGAGCAGCTCGGTGCCCAGGTCTGCCTTTACCCGCTCCAGCAGCAAATCGCTGTCCAGAAGATAGGGGAAGGTTTTTGCCATCTGGGCGGCGGTGTTGTTGTCGTAAAAGAAGTTGTAGCCGCTTTGGCTGGTGTTGCGTGTTTCCACGGTGAAGGTGGCCTCTGCTTTGTACATGGGATGGTAAGACCATACCCCCATCAGCAGCATACCCACTGCCGCCACCGCCGCCAGCAACGCTGTCAGCCACCACAGCTTGGAAAAGCTGTGCAGCAGATCCCGCAGAAGAACGGTGATGTCGATCTCAAATTCTTCCGGGTTGTTCAGTTGTTTCTTGTTTTCTTCCATAGTCAATCTTCCAATAGCTGCGCAGCGCGCAGTTTGTCCAAAAATTCCAGGATGTCCTCCCGGGCCTGTTCCGGGGAAACCTCAAAATCCTCGGTAACGGCAGTTACAATACTTTCCAGCTCCGTGTTTTGTTCCAGACAGGTCCAGATGCGCTTGCTCACATCGTTAAGCACGATCATACCGTTGAGCCGCAGCGCGGTCTCACCCACCGGGATGGCCACGGTGCTGTCCATAATTTGCCGCAGAACAAATTCTCCGCACAGTTTCATATTACACCTCGTAGGTCAGTACCATCACCACGCGACTGGAGTGGCTGGTGTAGTGGGCCGGGTGGACAGTCATACTGGCGCCTGCGCCCAGTCTTGTAACGCGAAGGGTAAAGGCGATGCCGCCAACGAACAGGCCCTCTTCCTTCAGATAATACTTATAAAACACCCGGACGGTGGGGATCGTCTTGTCCGTCAGGTTTTTTATGGTCAGGGTGTTGTCACCGTTGTCGGTGATTTTCACTTGACCCTCTGCCAGCTCCATATCCGCCCGCTGGACCAGCAGGGCAGTGGCGCCGGTGGCCTGGCCCTCCGGGAAGGCCTTCGCGGTTTTTTCCTGGACCACCAGCTTTTCCCCGGCAGGCAGGGCAGAGATGTCAAACAACAGCTCCTGCTGACCGTAGTGAACGCTGATGCGTGTGTATTCCAAGGGCGTTTCGCTGTCATTATGGACCATAATCATAGCGATGTCTTTGCCCTGGGCATTGGAGCCGTCCTCCACAAACATACCGTCATAGGGGGCCATTTTCTCAATCACCAGACCGTACTGGGGTATTTTATAGGGCAGTGCAAGACCTTCGTTTTCACCGGTCTGGGGGTCTTTCTTTGTGGGGATATCCACCGATGCCGGCAGGTCCTCCAGGGGAGGCTTTGCCGTGTCTTCGTCAGGCTCTGCTGTGTCCGGAAGGGTGGTTTCCTGGGTGGTCTGGTCCGGCCAGAGAATACCCAGAATCGGCTCCGGACTGCGGCTGTCCAAAATAACCGCAATGACAACGGCGGCAATCAGTGCCAGCACACAAAGTATGCCAATGAGCACTCTGCCCGGTTTTCTCTGAATCACAGCATTTCCTCCTTTACCCGGTTATATTGGGTCTGATAGGCCTGCATCATATCGCACCGATACTGGGGCACTTTTTCAAAACAGCCGCTTTCGGTGATCACCATAGCGGCGCAGGCCCGGCAGGTATCCTTTGCGCCGCACTGGGCGCACTTGGCAGGCAGACGGATATCTTCCGTAGTCTTTTTCACCTGCTGCCAGGCATTTTCAAAATCCGTTTCAAACACATTGGGACTGCCCTCCACCGGGAACATACCGCAGGGGGTCATATTTCCCTGCCAGGTGACCCAGAAGCTGCACCTGCCTGCCCGGCAGCGAACACCGTCGCCCACCGCGCCACAGTCCTCACCGGGCAGCTCAAAGGCTTTCCCTTCCTGCTTGGCAAACCCCTCCGGGCCCAGGGTCAGATAGTCCCCATAGGCCATATAGTAGGCCGCCTCCTCCGGGGAAAACCGGTCATTTTCTCCCACCCTTGCGCCATCCTTGCGCACCGGGGGGAACATATAGCTGGTGATCTGGATCACCAGGTCCTTTTCTTTGGCAAAGGCCACCATCGCCGGCAGGTCCGGGGCATTGTAGGCTGTCAAACTGCAATTGAGCTTAACGCCAATGCCTGCCTCCTGCAAAAGCCGGATGGCCCTGGTGACCTGGGTAAAGCCCTGAGCATTGCCGCACAGACGGCTGTAAGTTTCGTCAGACGCGCCGTACAGGCTGATGTTGATACGCACCGGAGGGCAGGTTTTCAGCCACCGGAGCGTCTGCTCATCGATCAGCGTGCCGTTGGAGTTGATGGTGATGATAAAGCCCATTTTGTGCAGATTTTCCAGAATCTGCCGGAATTGGGGGTGCAAAAAAGGCTCGCCGCCGGTGATCAGCAGATACAGCATACCTGCATCCTTGGCCTGCTGTGCCAGCTGCAGCCACTTTTCCGCCTCCGCCAGAGGCGCGATGGCCTCCTGGTCCTGCCGGGAAAGGCGCACATAGCACATTTTGCAGTCCATGTTGCACACCGGGGTCAGTTCAAAGGTGCCGCTTAAGGGCGCGCCCTGGGCAGTGGCCTTCCGGTACAAATATTCTGTTACCACGGGGGCTACCGGCACACGATTCATAACCCAAGTCCTTCCTTCGTCAGCACTGCGGCCCTTTCCTCCGGCCTGCACCGCAGCAGATACACCGGCACATCCTTCAGCAGCTGCAGGCACAAATCCGTGGCCCTTTCCACAAAGGCCTTGTCCCAGCGGCGCATAGAGATCTCCGGATATAAAGCCGCAAAGGCTTCCTTTTGCGTCAGAGGCCGCAGGTGGTTTTCCCGGTCCTGCTGCAAAACCACAATAGCCGCCAGAGGCGCATTTTGATTTTCGTAAATGCCGGAGGTGCCGGCATAGGGACTGCCGTAGGCGGTCCAGGTGTTTTCGGTTTTTCGCAAGGCCGCCCGGTCACCGTTGAGGACCTTTGCGCCCAGACAGTCGCGCCACAACCGGGCCTGGGTGGATTTTCCCACCCCGGAAGGCCCGGCAAAGGCAATGGCCTTGCCGCCGTATTCTATCAGTGAAGCGTGCAGCAGCAAACCTTGGCGCTGCGCAAGCAGAGTTTCCAAACCAATGCGGTTGAATATCCCCTCGCTGCCGGAAAAGTAAGAAAGATAGTCCGGCAAAACATAAATGGTGATATTTCCCGTTTGTGAGATTTCCGTCAGGGCAAAGGCAGCCCCGGACGGAGCGGCGCAATGAAAAATGCCCATCGTGCCGCCACAGTGGTGGTAGTATTCCGGTCCGTGCCAAACACCGCTTTCCGGGAAAGCAGGCAGTGACCGGCTGGTCTGCACCCGGATGGTGCAGTCCGTTTTTGTATGCTCGCGGCACAAAAAGGGCCGCAGATTGTCAGAAATGATAATGTCCCCGGGGGTCTGCAGCACTGTGCGCAATCCCACCAGGTCCAGATAGTATTCTTTCATAAGATTTCCTTGCCCCGGGGGAAGTTCTCCCCCGGGGTGCAGTAATTAAGAATGGAAGATATAATTTCCCTCGCTGGGGTTGTTGTAGCAGGCATAGCCAAGCTTTTCTCCATCGAACGTACAAGTGTCCTGGACAAAAACGGACACATTGTTGTCCAGACGCCAGACGCATTTGGTCGGGTCGTTAAAGTCCACCCGGCCCTCGGGAATGGAGTCTGCGCAATCCCGGACGATGGTCTGGGTGAGGGAGAACATTTCCATCGCCAGCAGGGGTTTTGTGTAATTTGCTTTCAAAGTTCTCGCCTCCTTAAGTAGTTTCCAGCCATTGCCGTACATCTTCAAACAGCACCGCGGTCAGCTGGGCATTTGCGTTGATCTGCTGCTGCACATCGGGGATGACATCTTCGATGGGCGTGTCCTCAGGGTTGGGATTTGTCTCCGGCACAGTAGGCCGCTGGCTCATCCGCAGGGAGAAGGCGCGCATTGTCATCACTGCCGCCTGCTGTGTCACCGGCAGAACGCCGCCGTCAACGGGTGGTGTGGTGGGATTGGTGGCGCGCAGATTGGTGAGGGCCAGAATTGCCCCTTCTTCTGTGTTGCCGTTCTGGATCACAATGTATCCTTTATCCGGTGTTACCCGGTAATACATATCGGTGGTGTGCTTGATCTGGATCGGCACGGGATTTGCCCGGTCAATGCCGCTGACATTGGCTGTGACCGCCGCGCCGGTCAGGCTCTTCATACCTACGAAGTAGGTGTTTCCCTCCGCCACCTTCAGCACGATGCCTTGACCGGCCTTCAGATAGACCTCGTTTTTGGGGCCCAGGTCCTCATACGTACCGATCTCATAGGTGTAATTTTTGATGCCGGGGGTGTCGTTGCCGCTGCCCTGGCCTTCCTTGATCCAGTCGATGAACACCGCGCCCATCTTGCTGTCGGTGCCGTCTGGAATCTGGGTGTTGAAATCCTTGTACTGCAGCAGCACATCCCGGATCTCGGTAAAGACCGCGTTGGTCTCCAGACCGTAGGCATACTGAACAAGCGCAGCCTCGTATTCCGTGGTGTTGCCCAGAGGATTGTGGATACGCACACCGTCGATGTAGTACTCGTGGCGCAAGCCGGTCTCCTGGGAGATGGCCTGAGTTGCGATCAGCTGCAGCGTGTATGTGCCGTAGGGCAGCTTCCGGAAGGAAATGGTGGGCACCTGATAGTAATCGCCGGACATGGCCAGATTGTCCTTGGCCAGCATATCCTGGATCTCGCTGCTGGTGTTGCCGTTTTCGTCACTGACCTGGCGGTACAGCACCGCAAGGACCGCACCGGAGGTTTTGTTTGTCCGGGAATACACTTCCACACCGGTGCCGGTGAAGGTAAACTGGGCATGGGCGCCCTGCTTTGGATCAAAGCCGTTCTCAAAGGCCATATGGGCGCTGCCGTCGCTGAAGCCGGCATCGTCGCCCAAGGCATCTGTCCAGCCGTGGACATCGCCGTAGGGGGCAGATTCCAGATGCTCCGGAATTTCCGTGTTCTTGTCGGCCTCGCCGCCGGAATAGACCGTGGACCAGGCGCCGGAGAATTCAAAGCCTTCGATGCCCTTTTCCGGATCGGTTTCGAAGGAGTCCTCGAAATAGATATTGTTGGCCGGGATCACCGTTACCCGATTCCACAGATTGCCGTTTTGGTTGGCATCCTGGGCAAGGACCGTCTTTCTCCAGGTGTTACCGAACACATAGAACTGGTCATAGCCGCCCCAGTTCATAGTGGTGGGACTGTAAGACACCACATCGCTGTTAAGGGACACCTTGCCGTATGGCAAGTCTGCCCCTGTATTGGGGGTAGCGAAATAGTTCATACCGTCGGCAATGTTGCCGTCAATATGGATGGGAGTGGCATTCTGGCCGTCCTCATCGTCAAAGTACCAGTTGGACAGGTCAAAGGACTTGCCGTAGTCCAGCACAAAGGCCCGTTCCACGAAGATAGTGGAAGGCTGATCGAAGGCCAGCAGCAGCTTTCGGTTGCCCTGTTCATCCTTCGGCAGCCACAGGCCGGACTTGGCGTCATTGGTGGAGGTACTGCGTCCCCAGAGGACATCGTTTCTGGCCTCCACCCGGTCGATGGTGACGATCATCTTGAAGCCTGTTTTGTTGCCTTCACCGATATACCACTTGGCAAAATCATAGCCGGTGATATCCACCGTGTGAGGCTTATAATCTGCCGCGCCGGGGTTGGTGGGATTCTTGGCGTCGAAATTGTACACATGGATCTGCACGCCGGTGTTGTTTTGGGTGTCGGTGATGGATGTTCCGCCGGTACTCAAATCCAGGGCAACCACCTGCTGTGCCCCCTCTGCCCAAAGGATCTTGCCGTCATCCTGGTAGTTGCCTTCCTGGAGGGCGACGGTGATCTTGGTGCCGTTTGTCATCACCAGACCCTGATTCATAATATCCCGCAGGATGGTATCCGGGTCCAGAATGATCTCGGTGGTGATGTTGGTGGTGATATCCTTCACAACATTGGCAAAGTGGGTTTTCAGGGCCGCTGCATTTTCCGCAACGGTGTAATAACCGCTGTTAGTTGTGGCCTTGTAGCCGTTGCCGTATTGCTTGTAGATAGTCTGGCCGTCCACCATGCCGTTGGTGATCATGGGGTGACCCTCTGCAACGGGTGTCTTGGAGATCACTACCCGGGCGCCGCTGTTGTTGGTATAACCCCAGGTGTTGTAATACACTCTGTTTTCATACACAGAGCCGCGAGTCAGCATATAGTACTGCCCGCCCACCTGCACAAAGTAGGGGCCGCCGTTGTCCAGACGGTAGCCGGAGGTTGCCGTCTTGTAGGTCACGCCCTGCCACACATCGTCCAGATTCTGGGCATTGGGATAGTTGGAGGACAGGCCGTTCATAAAGTAGTCCTGGTCACTTTCTGCCGAAACCACATCGTTGCCGTACAGACCGATGGTGTACACCCTTGCTTTGTGGGTGTTGGTGGCAATGTAGGACTGGGCGATGGCGCGGTTGGCCTCTGCCTCGTCGAAGTTGGTGTTTTCGCCGGGCTTGCCGTCGGTAAAGACAACCACGATACGCAGCCGGTCTTCGCCGGTCGCCAGGGGATTTTCTTCAAGGACCTTGTTTGCCAGCTCCAAGCCGTAGCTTACATAGGTCGGGCCGTTGGCGCCGATGTTCTGAACAGCATTGAGCAGGCCGGGGGTTACCGAGCCGGAGCCGTTGGCACCCACAGAAACAGGCACCATCGCGTCCTTGTAAATGCTCTTCTGGGGGTTGGCATCCCGGGTCTCTGTCCGGGTGTAAATGCCGGTATGCGCATCCACCTCCCGGAAAGCGTCGCCGGTGCCGTCAGCGTGGATCTCACGATACTGCAGGCCCTCCCGGTGGGTCCATACATCGTTGTGGAAGTTGAAGAATTCCTTTTCCGAATACAGCTTCTTGTCGCCGTACAGCCACAAGCCGCTGCTGTTGGATGTCAGCTCCACAAACTGACCGTCCACATAGCCGTAAACCGCTGTGCCCTCCAGCACCGCCTGCCGGGCCTGGGCCTCGGTGATCAGGTGGCGATAGTTTTCGTGGTAGGTCAGCAGCAAATACTCGCCGTGGGCGTAGGTATAG
>JAGBVD010000050.1 GCA_017630495.1 Oscillospiraceae bacterium | reverse complement strand
GGTCATGGCGGACAGGATGGACTTGAGCATCACATGCTCGGGACATACACAGCCGCTGCCGCCCACATCCACAGTGCCCATCACCAGCAGCTTCACGCCGTTTATCTCCTTGGAGAAGGTGTCCGGAATGTCGGAAACCTGGGGATTTAACTTGAAAAACTTGTTGGCGGCGTTGGCGCCGGTGCGCTCCTCAACCAAGGTGCGCATTTTGGAAATGGGGACGATCTGGTCAACCTCCTCCTGGGAAAGACCCAGGGCAAGGCCCAGATTGGCGTCCGGGTCTACATCGGCGGCCAAAACAGTACGGCCTTCGTCGGCATACAGTCTTGCCAGGGTGGAGGACAATGTGGTTTTACCCACACCGCCCTTGCCGGTAATCGCTACTTTCATTTTAAAAATCCTTTATATTAGATGCCCAGGGTAGTTCTCTTGGCCTCAATGCAAGCGATCATCTTGTCGCCCAAAGCTTCGATGTCAGTATCCACAACGAACTTGGCCTCGACCCACTTGTTTACGCCGTTTTCGCCCTGCAGCCATTCGGTAACCTCGGTAGAGCCCTTGGAGTAGGGGTCAACGCCCAGGAAGGTCTCAATACCGGTAGCCACAACGTAGTTGCCGATGGAAACGGCCTTCTCACTCATCCATTCGGGAGCGCAGCCGACCACGGGAACCTGGGAAATGTTGATGCCCCAGTCCTTGGCAATATCAGAAGCCAGGACCATCATACGGGAGATGTCAACACAAGAGCCCATATGCAGTACGGGAGGAATGCCAGCCAGCTCGCAAACACGCTTCAGACCTGCGCCGCAGTATTCCTTGGCCTGCTCGGGATCCATCAGACCTGCCTTGGCAGCAGCCTGAGCGGAGCAGCCGGTGGTGATGACGATGATGTCGTTTTCCAGCATCTTCTTCATCAGCTCGATGTGAGCGGTGTCGGGACGGACCTTGGGGTTGTTACAGCCGACCATTGCCACTGCGCCGCGGATAACGCCGGAGTGGACACATTCAACCAGAGGCTTGGTGGTGCCCATCTCGTCCAGCTGAGAGTTGGCAACACCGTCCAGGACCTGCTTAATGGCCTCAACACTGTAGCCTACTCTTGCCTTCTGCTTCTGGGAGGGGATGTTCACCAGCTCGGGAGTACGGTTCTTAAAGTTCTCAATGGCCATCTTCACGATCGCCTTTGCGTTGTCGCCTGCGGTCTCCGCGCTGAAGCGGTAGAACTCGGAGTCGGGCATACGGGCGATGGGGGAGGTGGTGATGAACTTGGTGTGGAAGCACTTGGAAAGGGGGCCCAATGCAGGGAAGATACACTGCACGTCCACCACGATGGCTTCACAAGCGCCGGTAAGTACCACATTCTCCTGATTCAGGAAGTTGCCGGCCATGGGGATACCGTGACGCATGGTAACTTCGTTGGAGGTACAGCAAACGCCGGAAACGGTGATGCCCTTGGCGCCCATAGTCTTGGCGTAAGCGATCATCTCCGGGTCATTTGCGTAGTAAACGATCATTTCGGAAAGAGAAGGATCGTGGCCGTGGACAACGATGTTAACATTCTCTTTCTCCATAACACCGATGTTTGCCTCGGTGTCGATGGGCTTGGGAGTGCCGAACATAACGTCGGAGAACTCGGTACCCATCATAGAGCCGCCCCAGCCGTCGGACAGGCCGGCGCGCAGTGCCTGACGGATCAGTGCCTCCGGCAGAGAGCTACAACCCATATGGGTCATATGCATTGCGGTGGCAATTTCCCGGTCGATTGCACGGGGCATAATGTCAGCCTCGCGCCACAGCTGCTTGGTGTGCTCGGGAGCACGCTGTGCGAACTTCTGCTCGCCAAAGGGGAAGCCGTACTCCAGCAGGCCGATCTCGGCCATCTCGTGAGCCAGGTCATAAATGTCCTTGCCCTCGGTCTCCACGCCCCATTCCTTGGCAATGCGGATCAGCTTTTCAGGGTCTTTGACCTGATAGTTGCCGCCTTCCTTGGTCTGGTGCAGGGTGTGCATGATCTCGCGACCGTGGTCGGAGTGTGCTGCAGTACCGCCAACGGTAAAGCGCAGGTAGTTACGGGCAACGATGCCGTGAACATCGCAGCCACAGATGCCCCGGGGGGCCTTGGGGGTGATGCGGCAGGGACCCATGGAACAGATCCGGCAGCAAGTGCCGCCTTCGCCAAAGCCGCAGTGAGGAGACTGGTTCTTGGCGCGCTGCTGCCAAGTGTCAGCGCCGACCTTGCTTGCTGTTTCCAACAGGCTGTTGGTGGCGGCTTCCATTTCCTCGACGGTTGTAGTAAATGCCCAATCCTTCAATCTTGGTTCCTCCTGATTCTTTTGATTATGCACCGTACGGGCGTACGGACGCTAGTATATCAGTATTATTCTAACTGTTTTGCCCTGGAAAGTCAATGGAGATTTGCCCCAAAACGACAGAAATTTCTATCCCCACCGGGGGGATAGAAATAATGCAGAATGCAAAATGCTAAATGCAGAATGAATGTGTCGCTCCGCGATGAATGAAAAGCCCACCGAGGTATCGGTGGGCGGATTGCCTATATAAGACCGTTTTGGCGGTCGCAGATGATGAGCAGTGTGCCGTTTTTGACGGAAACGGTGGCACTTTTGCCGGTGAAGTGGTTGCTCACACCCAGAGGAAAGCCGGCTGTCAGCGTGCCATTTTCAAGAGGGTATTTCAGGTTTTCCAGAGTTACGCCGGTGGCATCCTTTCCCAGGCAGAACATGCTGACGATGCCGGTGGCCTCGGCCGGGAAGGTGCGGCTGTTTGTAACCGTTGTGGCAATGTGGGTGTTGCCCACCAGGCAGCCTTCCGCACCGTTATCTGCCAGAAACAAAAGGGTCTGCAAATTGGCGATGGTGTGGTCAAGTCTTGGGCCGTCCAGGGCACCGTATAAGATAAACTGTTTATAGCCTTTTTCCAGACCGTGACGCACCGCAAGCATTGCGTCGGTGTCATCCTTTTCCACCGGGAACACCGTTGCCCCAGCCGGAATTTGGTCCAGAGAATCAAAATCTCCTAAAATGGCATCGGGAGTAAGACCCAAAGCCTGGGTATGCCGGTAGCCACCGTCGGCGGCGATGATATAGTCGGTTTCTTGAATCGGCTCTGCCAGACATTCAAACCCACCGGCACAGAATATAATGCAATTTGACACATCGCCACCTCCTTGCGGTAATGATCAGCTATACCTCTTGCAGAGTGCGTTTTTGCTCCCAAACAAGGCCTTTAGGGTAGAAGAAGCGCACTTTTTCTTTGGCAACACGGAAGGTGATCTCCTGGGCGGTCATCAGCTCTCCGTCTAAATTGATGGGAGAGGGTTTGTCGCAGCGGAGGGTGACCTTCCTGGTACGGAAATGCCGCACCAGGTCCGGAAGCTCCTTATATTTGCCGTCTTTATACTTACCGATGACCTCCAGCACCTTCAGCCGGGAGACCTTCTCCACCAGCAGTACATCCAAAAGTCCGTCTGCCGGGTCGGCCTCGGGTACAGGGTTGAAGCCGCCACCGTAGTATCTTCCGTTGCAGACGCACATCAGGGTATACTCGTCGTCAAAAGTTTCTCCGTTGATCTCCAGAGTGTAATGCTCGGCGATGCCTTTGATGGTGTTGATCACCGCAGAAACCGCATAGGCCCGAAAACCGGAAAGCAGGGGAATCCGCTTGTAGCTGGCAACATCCGTGCCGATCCGGGCATCCAAACCCACGGAGCAGATGTTTAAAGCCAGTCGGTCATTACACCGGATCAGGTCAAACTCCGTTTCCTCGCAGTCGGTGAGCCGGTTTAAGTCGAAAAAGGCTTTGGGATCGTCAAAGAGTTTGACGAAATCGTTGCCGCTGCCCCCGGAAAACACCGTAACCGAGGCATTGGGAAAACCTGCTGCACCGCAGACCACCTCGTTTAATGTGCCGTCACCGCCGCAGGCGTAGATCCGCACCGGCGCGCCGGCAAGGGCGGCCTCCCGGGCGGCTCTTTCGCAATCGCCGGGGGCGGTGGACACATAGATCTTGTAGTCCAGACCCTTTTCCCGGCAAACCTGCCGGATGGCGGCTTTATATTGCTTTGTCCTGTCCCGGCTGCCTGCCGCGGGGTTGATGATGAACAAATGTTGCATATATCTCTCCTAAAATACGAGTTGGGAAATGTAAATGCGAAATGCAGAATTCAAAATGCAGAATGTCGGTGTCGCTTCGCGACGAATGGAAATAGTCGGCTTTGCCGACACATTCATTCAGCATTGTGCAAGGGGTGAAAAATCACCGCCTGCGGGCGTTATCGGTAAACATATACAGATCACATTTGATCTTGCCGTTGTAGAACTTGCGCTTTTTGTCGGCTCGCTTTCCAAACCAATGCTCAAATTCCGGCTCGGAGGTAATGACATACTTTTTCCAGCCGTTGGCATATTTCAGATGCCGGCCCAAAGCACTGTACAGCCGCTGGGCGCTATGCTGCTCCAGCATCCGTTCGCCATAGGGAGGGTTGCAAACCAAAATGCCCTCGGCGGTAGGAAGATCCAGCTTGGTGGCATCTCCGTCTTTGAAGGTTACGCAGTCGGATACCCCGGCCTTTTTGGCGTTGGCAAAGCTTAGCGACACGCAGCTCGGGTCGTTGTCCGCGCCCAAAATGCGATATTTTCCGGAGAATTCTTTGTCTTTTGCTTCTTCTTTTGCCAACTTCCAAACATTTTCCGGAATAAAGGGATAGTCCTGGGCGGCAAAGCTGCGGTTAAGACCCGGGGCCCGGTTTTTGGCAATGAGGGCCGCCTCAATGGGGATAGTGCCGGAGCCGCAGAAGGGGTCGTAAAAGAATTCCCTGCCCCGGTAGCGTGTCAACTGGACCATACCGGCGGCCAGGGTTTCGTGCAGGGGCGCGTCGTTGCTCACTGCCCGGTAGCCACGCTTGTGCAGACCTTGTCCGGAGGTGTCCAGAGATAAGGTTACATTGTCATTTAAGATGGTAAAATGCAGCTGGAACTTGATGCCTGTTTCCGGCAGCCAGGAAATGCCGTACTTTTCGCCCAGCCGGCGGCTGGCGGCCTTTTTGATGATGGCCTGGCAGTCGGAAACGCTCATCAGCTGGCTGTTCAGGCAGTGACCCTTGACCGGAAATTGACCGTCCTGGGGGATGTAATCTTCCAGGTTTGCGTGGTAGACACCCTGGAAAAGCTCCTCAAAGGTCTTGGCAGTAAACTGGGCCAGCACGATCATAATCCGCTCGCCGGTGCGCAGGCAGATGTTGGCTTTTGCCAGGGCATTTTCATCACCGGAAAACAGCACCCGGCGGTCCTCCACCCGGACATTTTCCATACCCAGCCGACGCAGCTCGTCGCCGGCTATGCCCTCCAGACCGAACAGGCAGGGGGCAACCATTGTAAATTCCATAGCGATACTCCTAGGGAATGATTTTAGATTTTTTTAAGTAGCGTTCTTCTTCGGAAAAGACGCAGCCGCAGTATTTCTGCATATAAAATTCCTGGGCCCGGGCGTATTCCTGACCGGCTTTGAAATAGGGCCGGAAATCCCGGTAGAGAAATTCCACACCGTAGGCTTCGGCGGCTTTTTCCGCGGTGGCGGCCATCAGCTCATGGTTTTGGTAGGGACTGATGAAAAGGGAACTGGTAAAGCTGTCAAAGCCGTTTTCTTTGGCCGTCTTGGCGGCTTCAAAAAGCCGGATTTCATAGCACTTTACACAGCGGTTTTCAATGTCCTCCGCTACAGCCCGGACAAAGGGCCGCAGGGCGTAGTCGTTTTGCTCCAACAGGGGAAGACCCACCGCTTCGGCATAAGCTCTTACGCAGTTGCGCCGGGCCCGGTACTCCGTAAAGGGGTGGATGTTGGGGTTAAACCAAAAACCGGTTACATTAATATTTTCGCCACGCAAAACCTCCACGCACTGATTGGCGCAGGGGGCGCAACAAATATGCAATAAAGTCTTCATAATATGACCTCCCCACTGCTTGATTATATCATTAAATATGTATGATTGCAAACAGATTTCCACAGACTTTGCACATTCTTTGTGGTAAACTCTTGACGAGATGGCCGCCTTTCGTATAATAAAGAAAAAAGGAGGTGGCCCGGTGGACAAACAATTTATGGAAATGGCCCTGGATTTGGCCCGGGAAGCGGCAGCGGAAGGGGAAGTGCCGGTGGGTTGTGTCATCGTCAAGGACGGACAGGTGGTCGGCACCGGCCGCAACCGTCGGGAGACGGGAAAATCCGCTCTGGCCCACGCAGAGATCGAGGCCATCGCAAATGCCTGCAAGACCTTGGGCGGCTGGCGGCTTTGGCAGTGTACGCTGTATGTAACATTAGAGCCTTGCCCCATGTGCGCCGGGGCGATTGTGAATGCAAGGATTCCCCGGGTGGTCTATGGTGCATCCGATGCCAAATGCGGCGCCTGCGGCTCGGTGTGTGATCTGTTTTCTATGGATTTTAACCACAAGCCACAGGTGGATAAAGGCGTTTTGGAAAAGCAGTGCAGCGAAATACTGACAGATTTCTTTAAAAAGTTAAGACAAAAGAAATGAAAGGTAGAGAAATTTCTCTACCTTTCTTTTTTGCAAAGGAGCGATTTATGGATTGGGAAAAGACGGCGCTGCGGGTAGGGGCGGCGGCCATTGCGACGGCACTGCTGATGCGATTGTTAGGCGGCGGCGGTGCGTTTGTGACCCGGGCGCTGACAAGCCCGGAGTTTACGGCGGCTATCGTGTATATGGAGACCGGGCGGCTGGTAAAACCTGTAGTGGAAACAGCACCGGTGGTTTTGCAGGAGACGACAGCGCCTGTCCAGACCCAAACCGAGCCGGAAGCAACGGAGGGAAATGCCCTGCCGGTGTTTGGCACGGACGATGCCAAGCAAATCAAAATCAACAATGTGGCCGGGTATAAGGCCAATGTCAAAAATCTGCTCAAACAGCCGCTGAAATGGAATTTAAAAGGGGACAAGCCTACGGTGCTGATTTTACACTCTCACGCAACGGAAGGGTATAAAGGCACCTCCGGCTACCGGTCCAAAAGCAAGGCTAAGAATATGGTGGCGATCGGCGCGGAATTAAAAACCTTACTGGAAAAGGAGGGCATTGGCGTGGTCCACGATAAGACATTACACGACAGCCCTTCTTATAACGATGCCTATTACAATGCCCGGGAAAGCATCCAAAAGTATCTGAACAAGTACCCCTCCATTCAGCTGGTGCTGGATCTGCACCGGGATGCGGTGACGGATGAGGATGGAAAGCAAACGGGAGTGGCGATCAAGGTGGGAAAGACCGCCACCGCCCAGCTGATGCTGGTGGTAGGCACCGATGCCGGAGGGATGAGTCATCCCAACTGGGAGAAAAATATGGCCCTGGCGGTAAAACTCAATGCCCAGCTGGAGCGAAACACCCCCGGCATTTGCCGCCCCATCAGTTTCCGTACCCAGCGGTTTAACCAGGACTTATCTCCCGGGGCGCTGATCGTAGAGGTAGGCGCTGCCGGAAACACCCAGAAGGAGGCCTTGGCGGCAGCGAAGCTGCTGGGGCAGGCGGTGATCGATCTGGCCGGTGGAACGGGTTAAAAAATGTTTTCCAAACTGGGTCGATGGGTGGAATTTAAGGCGGAAAGCTGTCCTTGCAAAAGGACGCATTTGGCGGCGAAATCCGCCTTTTCCCTGCACAGTATCAGCTGGGCAAAGCCGCTGTCAATGGCCTCAATGGGGGCGTGGTCGAAAAATACCGATAAAATTGACCGGCGCTTCTCCCATTGGGCTTTCGCCTGCTGTGCCAGCGCGGTGGCTTCTGCCGGCTCCTGGATGACAGCAGTCTGCAAAGTCTGCTCCAAAGGCGTACAAATACTGCCGATCCAGGCGTTGATCCAGATGCCCACACTCAAAAACACCCCCAAAAGACCAACACCCAGCAAAAATCTTCCCATAATTTACTCCTTTTTATAAAACAGGATATGGTCCTGCCCGTCCACCGTCAAAAGCCAGGTGCTTTTCACGGTGGCATTTTTTTGTTTTAACACTTTTTCCAGCCAAAGTTCGTTTTTTCCGGCTTTTTGCAGATTATCCTTCAGGAGCTTCCCGTCGGAAACGATGGTCAGAGGCAGGTTTTGCTTTTTCACCGGGACTCCGGCCTCCTTGGCGCTGGCCGGGCGCTCTTTGGGATAGGGAAACACCGAAAGACTGCCGTTGGTCTCCAAAATGGCATACTGGACGGTGGCGGGGTCTAAAATGTCCTTTTGCCGCAAATGGCCCATCAGCTCGTCCAGGGTCACCCGTGTCTTTCGGAGATTTTTTTGTAAAATATTGCCGTTTTCAATTAAAATTACCGGTTTTCCGCACAATAGCTTTCGGATGGGTATGCTTTTTAAGGACAAATGGGAAAAGACAAGCTCCAAACCCAGCACCGTAAAGATCGGCACGATGCCGGAAAGCAAGGGTATCCCCTCGTCCTGCATAGGAATTGCCGCCAGATCGGCAACCAGCATCGCCACCACCAACTCCGACGGCTCTAACTGGCCGATCTGCCGCTTGCCCAATAGCCGGACCACCAGAATCAGCACGCAGTATAAAAGAATCGTACGAATGTAGCTTAAAAGCAAAAACATCACCCGGAGGTAGTTTTTCCCCGGCAGAATGGATTATGCAATCTTTACATTTTCTGACTTTGCTGATACAATATACAATAATACGCAAAAAGGAGGGACGCGGTATGCTGGAGAAATTGCAGGCGGTGGAAAACCGTTTTGAAGAGATCTGCGCAAGATCGGAACAGCCTGATTTTTATGCCGACCCGAAAAAAGCCGCCGCGACTCTGCGGGAAAGAAATCAGTTAGAGCCTATCGTGGAGGCCTACCGGGCCTATCGGCAGGCGGAAAAAGATATGGCCGAGGCGGAGGAGCTGATGGCCGATCCGGAGATGAAGGAGCTTTGCCAGCAGACCTATCAGCAGGCAAAGGCGGACAAGGAAAGTCTGCACCAACAGCTGCAGATTTTGCTACTGCCCAGAGATCCCAACGACGATAAGGATGTGATCGTGGAGATCCGGGGCGGTGTCGGCGGTGAGGAAAGTGCGCTGTTTGCCCACAGCTTGTATAGAATGTACACCATGTATGCCGCCCAGAAAGGCTGGAAAGTGGAGCTGATGAATTACAGCGAAACGGAGCTGGGGGGCGTAAAGGAGGCAGACTTCGTCATTGCCGGCGCGGGTGCGTACTCCCGGCTGAAATACGAGTCCGGTGTCCACCGGGTCCAGCGAGTGCCGGAGACCGAATCCGGTGGCCGGGTCCATACCTCTACCGCCACGGTGGCGGTACTGCCGGAAATGGAAGAGGTGGATGTGCAGTTAAACCCGGCGGATATTGAAATGCAGGTTTACCGGGCCTCCGGCGCAGGTGGTCAGCACGTCAACAAGACCAGCTCTGCGGTGCGCCTGATCCATAAACCCAGCGGTCTGGTGGTGGCCTGCCAGGAGGAG
>JAGBVD010000049.1 GCA_017630495.1 Oscillospiraceae bacterium | reverse complement strand
GCCCATTTTCCTGATTATTGCCCTTTGCGTTAAGGGCTATGACGGTGGTCCGGTGTTCTTCCGCCAGGAGCGGCTGACCAAGGACGGCAAGGTCTTCAAGGTCTATAAGTTCCGCAGTATGCGAGTGGAAAAAGAGAAGAAGGAATACTGCCTGACCCGGAAAAACGATGACCGGGTTACCCCCGTGGGCAAGATCCTGCGTAATATCCATTTTGACGAGCTGCCCCAGTTGATCAACATCTTAAAGGGTGAAATGTCCTTTGTTGGTCCTCGTCCCGAGTGTCCGGGTCTTGCAGCAGAGTACAAAGAAAGTATTCCCGAGTTTGATTTCCGGCTGAAGATGAAGGCCGGTCTGACCGGCTTTGCCCAGGTCTACGGCAAGTACAACACCACTCCCTATGACAAGCTGAAGCTGGATCTGACATACATTGAAAACTATTCCTTTATGCTGGATCTGAAGCTGCTGATCCTTACCTTCAAGATTCTCTTCCAGAAGGAGAACACAGAAGGCATCGAGCAGTGGCAGACTACAGCGGCTGTTGAGAACAAACTGGAATCCTCTGATGAGGTAAAGGTGTAAAAATGGAAAAACTGCAGGTTAGCGTTGTGATGCCGGCCTACAACTGCGCGAAGACCATTGCCCAGGCAATTGATTCTGTTTTTGCGCAGGAGGTTTCTCTGGAACTGATCGTAGTCAATGATTGCTCCAGGGAAGACCTGGACGGCGTGATGGCGCAATATATGGATGACCCGCGACTTGTTTATGTTAAGAATGAGAAGAATCTGGGCGCTGCGGCCAGCCGTAATAAAGGTGTAAGCCTGGCAAAGGGACGGTATGTGGCTTTTCTGGATTCGGATGATTACTGGGTACCCGGCAAGCTGGAAAAGCAGCTGCAGGCGCTGGAAAGCACCGGTGCGGTTCTGTGCTGTACTGCCAGAGAACTGATGACCCCGGAAGGGGAGCTGACCGGGCGCGTTATTCCGGTGAAACAAAAGATCACCTATCGGGACCTGTTGCTGCAAAACAGCATTGGCTGTTCCTCTGTGTTGATTCTGGCGGATGTAGCAAAGGCGCATCCTATGCATCATGAAGACAGCCACGAGGACTACATTATGTGGCTGGAGGTGCTTGGAAAGCACGGCTTTGCCTGCGGTATCAATGAGCCGCTGCTGAAATACCGACTCACCACCACAGGAAAGTCCGGCAATAAGCTCAAGGCGGCAAAAATGACCTTTAAGGTCTACCGGTATATGGGCTTTGGGTTGCTGAAATCCTGCCTGTGCTTTATAAGCTATGCGCTCCATGGTGTGCTGAAATATGCCATAAGTTATTTCCACAAATAAATAACAAAACCTCTTGCGACATCGTCGCAAGAGGTTTTCCGTTTTACCAGGTGAAGAAGGAACGATTGAAATTGCTTTGGGGATTTACCATCGCGCTGAAGGTGGCAATGTCTTCGTCGTGGGCGATTTTGATGTTGTTGATGTTGCCTTCCACAAAGTTGATGTCGTAGCCCAGATTGTACAGCAGCATCGTGCAGCAGGATTCTGACAAATTCCGCTGCGCAGCCTTGGCAAAAACCTCCTTCAAAAGGGAGAGTCGATGGGCCTCGGGAGATTGGATGGAAATAATTGCATCCCGGTCAATGTAGCTGACCTTGCTATCCTGGGTTGAGAACTGTACATATTCCTTCATTGCGTGGCAGATGGTGGCGCTGGACTTTTCGTTGCAGGCCTGAAGGAGTGTGGAGATGGTTTCCAGATTCACAAGGGGACGGGTAGATTCCTGAACGAAGACGATGTCTTCATCATTATATTTATCGGAGATGTACTCGATGGCAATTTTCAGGGATTCCACGCCGGAATTTCCTGCAGTGATCAGCGACTTAAGCTTGGTAATGCCGTATTGGTTTGCATAAGCCTGAACGAT
>JAGBVD010000048.1 GCA_017630495.1 Oscillospiraceae bacterium | reverse complement strand
TGGTGGCCTTTGCGCTGAATTTTGATGAAAATGCGCAGTATTACTGCGATGTTCTCACGGATAAACATACTGTGATCGTGCCGAAAGCGTGCTTTGAAAGCATACAAATGCTGCGTTGCGATGAAGAAGAATATCCGGTGCCCTGTGGCTATCAAGAGTATCTTGCGCTGGCTTACGGTGATTGGGAAAACGGCCTTTTTGATGAGATCGGCTGCGGCTTGACCAAGGAAGAAAAACAGGAGCTGAAAGCACACCAAGCCCACTGCACCCAGGCGCTGGAATTTGTTCAAAGTGTCAGCGAAGAATTCGGGTTGCGGTATTATCTGCTGGCCGGCAGTGTGCTGGGCGCGGTGCGCCACAGTGGATTTATTCCCTGGGATGACGATATAGACCTGGGTATCCGTGTTGAGGATCTGGAGCGGTTTGAGGCGGTGATTAAAGAGGAATTGCCGAAACGGCTTCCGGAAGGCTTTTCTTTGGTCCAATCCGGCCCTAACAATCCCTATCCCAGAATGTTCTCCAAAATCTGCTATGAGGGACGCTGCTGCATGGACCTATGGCCGTTAGTTCCCACACAGGTCAGTGGCCTTCGGGCGAAGCTTTTGTGGTTTTTTGCAAAAATTATTACGAAAGTACATTATTACAAGATCGGCTATAAGGTTACAAGATTTTTGAAGATTGTAAAACCTATGAGCTTGGTCCTTACCGACAAAATGGCGATGGCGCTGGCTCGTTACAATGAGCGGCAGTTCGTAGGCAAAAGACCTTCTGCCTATATCAATCTGTACAGTATCTACCGCCAAGACAAGGAAACCATCCGGCGCAGATGGCTGGATTGGGAAACCACGATGGAATTTAACGGAATTACCGTGCCGGTGATTGGCTGCACAGAGGAGTATTTGACCCATATGTACGGCGATTTTACCTGGTTTCCGCCTCCCTGGAAACGGGCATCCCGCCATGTGGAAAGATTTGAATGATAAAAGCTTGCTGACCATTTCGGTCAGCAAGCTTTTTGTGTTTTGATTGAAAGGTGGTCCAGATGGTCTCTGCCTTACGGTTAAAAAATTATCGAAAAACGATAATAAAATTATTGACAAACGATAATTATGTGATATGATGATGGCAGAATAAGACATTGGAGGATGTTTTTATGTGGAATAAAGATAAGTCGGTGCTGGTATCTATTGTTACTTGTTTTGCCTTTGTAGTGATTTTGACAGCGGCGGTACTTTGCGGCCCCTGGGCGGCAAAGCTGTGGTTTATAACCTTCCGGGGAATGAACGAAAACAGCACCGAATTGCAGAGGCTTCTGACCGCTTTTGCCATTTGCTTTTATACCTGCGCTCCTTGTGGGTATACGGCACTGTATTTTCTTTTGAAGCTTTTGTTCAACATCAAAAGAGAAGAGACCTTTGTGATGGAAAATGTCAAATGTCTTCGCGGTATTTCCTGGTGCTGCCTGGTCGTGGCAGTAATTACCGGCATTGGCGGATGCGTTTACACACCGTTTTGGTTTATTGCAATTGCTGCGGCTTTTGTGGGCCTTTTACTACGGGTGGTCAAGAATGTTATGCACAGCGCAGTGAAAATCAAGGAAGAAAACGAACTTACGATTTAAGGCGGGGAATTGAGTATGATTGTAATCGATTTGGATGTTATGCTGGCAATGCGGAAAATGACATCTTTAGAGCTGGCTGAGAAAATCGGCATTACCCCTGCAAACCTTTCCATATTGAAAACAGGAAAGGCCAAAGCAATCCGTTTTTCCACTCTGGCGGCTATTTGTCAGGTCCTGAACTGTCAGCCGGGAGATATTATTAAATACACCGACGAGGAGGAAAAACTATGAGCGCGGAAAACTATCCCTATTCACAGCTGCCGCCCAGCGAAAAAAAGCCACTGTTTGATCTTACGAAAAAAGATGGGATTTTTGCAATTCTGGCTGTGGTTGTCAGTATTTTCACTGCTGTATTTGGCATTTTTGAGGGCTTTCATCTGGGGTATGCGATTTCGTCAGCGCTTATGGCGGTGCTTCTGTTTGTCTATGCTGCGAGGGGCGGAATGACCTCCTTTTGGTCTGTCTTTTGCGGAGTGCTGGCGTTGGCCCTGAATGCCGTTTTTGTATGCACCAGTAATGGTAGTGTGCGGTTTTTTGGCGTGATCGTAAGCATACTGCTCACATTGGTATGCCTGGACGGATTTGTAAACGGTGCAGCCAAAACCAACCGGCAAACATTAGGCGTTTTTTATACTGCCATCTGTACAGTCGGGAATATGGCTGTAGCAATAAAGTCCATTTTCTCCGGAGATGGAGACCGGAAAACAGCGGGTAAGGTGCTGGTAGGCTTTATCTGTGCGATCCCGGTGATCATCATTGTGATTCCGCTGCTGATCTCCTCTGACGAGGCGTTTCGTGGGATGATGCAGCAGCTGTTTGGCAACAGGGCAACAATCATTGGAAAGGTGATCTTCGGACTGGTACTTTCCTTGTTTGTGATATCTTACGGCTTTTCGATGCGTGCAAGACGCGTTCAGAAGCTCCGGGAAAGTAAATTTTCCGGCATTGAAAGTGCCTATATGATTTCCTTTTTGTCTGCCATCAGCGTATGTTATTTACTGTATCTGTTTTCTCAGCTTGCCTATTTCTTCAGCGCGTTCAGGGGCTTTTTGCCCGATGGGGAAATCACCTATGCCCAATACGCCCGCAAAGGCTTTTTTGAGATGTGTGTGATCGCCATGATCAATTTTGCCATCGTATTTTTTGCGTTGCTGCTGCCGAAAAAGAAAATGGGAACGGTAAGTAACGGGGTAAAGGGATTGGCAACCTTTGTGGCAGTGTTTACACTGATCATCATCGCTACGGCCATTTCCAAAATGGTGCTTTATATCGATACCTACGGTATGACAATTCTGCGTCTTACCACCAGCGCTTTTATGGTGTTTTTGGCGGTGGTTTTTGTAAGCGTGATTCTGCGGATTTATATTAAGCGGATCAATGTGATGAAAACCGCTCTGATCACAGCAGGGAGTATTTTGCTGGTGCTGGGCCTGATGAATGTGAATGCGGTCTGCGCAAAGTACAATTATGAAAGCTACATCAGCGGAAAGCTGGAGACCATCGATGTGTCTTCCATGTGTAATTTGGGAGACGAGGGGATCGTTTATCTAACCAAATTGGCAGACGATCCGAATCCGGCGGTAGCGGAAAAGGCGCAAAACTATTTGGAGCAGGCGTATCTGTTTTTCTATTTTGATAATGTTGTAAAGCCGGAGGATTTTACGGCAGAAAATATGAAAAAGAACCAAAAAAGCACCGGGTTTGGCAGCTTTAGTCTTCCGAAATCCAAAGCATACGCTGAGCTGTACCAATTTATAGAGGATCATCCCACATTTGTAAAAACACGGTTTTAAATGTAATAAAGACCTATGACATCTGTCATAGGTCTTTTTCATTTTTGCAGCTGTTTAAATACTCCAGAGGGGAGAGGCCGGTTTTCTTCTTGAAAATACGGCTGAAATAGGAAACATCGCTGAAATTCAGCGCGTCGCTGATCTCCGATACCGTAAAGCCTTCGGACTCCAAAAGCTGCTTGGCACGAAGAATCTTTTGATTCAAACGAAATTCCACCGGGGACATTCCGGCATAGGCGGTAAACTGTCGGCGGAAGGTGTTGGCGCTGACACCGCACAGCTCGGCGATCTGCTCAATGCTTAATAGCTGCTCACCGTCGTTTTCCAGATAGGAAATGCCCTTGGCAATCTTTGCAAAATCCGATTGGAGCATCAAATCGGAAACCTCACTTTTTTGCAGGTAGTGGAGAATCTGGTATAGACCGGATTTTAATCCGATGACAGAAGCTTTGGCAGAGGCAAATTCGATGGCGGTCCGGTAGAACAGCTTGTAAAAGGTCTTTTTTGAATCTTTGGCCATTATGGTAACGGTATCGGCC
>JAGBVD010000047.1 GCA_017630495.1 Oscillospiraceae bacterium | reverse complement strand
TGGATTCAGCATCTCTTAATGCCTCAGTATTCACTTTGGCATTAAGAGAGATTTTTTTATCCTTCAGAAACGCATATCTCTCTGCGTCAGACATTCCTTTGGTAATTTGTGTACCATTGCCCTCCCGGAACTCCCGGCTCATATGTTGCTTGCCGCCATCACTTGCGCTGCCCGGCACTATGCGTTCCCGGAAATTAAACCATTTCATAGCATCCACCAGCGGCAGCGCAAAGGCATTGTATTCTGCAGCCTCACTCATATGGTCAGCAAAAACATCAAAGATAGAGCTGACGATCAGCGCCGTATTCGCGTTAGGCTGCGCACTTTTGGTAAAGGATTTGTTCAGAAGTGCCCACAGCTTCGCTTTTTCTCCGTCGGGAGATTTTGCGTCCCTTGTGGCATCGTCTGTCTTTATCGGGTAGTAGTTTTCCTCTGTGGCGACCATATAGTCCCAGCGGGCCATACTGATCTCATTGATCAGCTTACCGCCCACATCCTGCATATACCGTTGCAGCGCGATAGCCACCGCCTTCTGCCGGTCTGTCAGCAAACTGTTTATCCGCTTAACATCTTCCGTTGTCAGCAGATAATGCCCTTTCTGAACGATTTTTGATGTGCCTTTTCCTATGCTGTCAATAAAGATACCGCCGCCGTTAATGTGGCCCACTGCCTGCTCTCGCTGACTTAAACACCAAAAGCTCATAATCTGTGCCGGTGTCAATTGGATTGTCTTGCCGGAATCCAGCGTAATGGTTTTCGCGTTCTTTCTGCTCTCCCAGCTTTGCACCTCTTTGGTGGTGTAAGTTTGTTTTGCAAACCGGATCACAGCGTCAGCGGTTCTTGCCAGCTTTCCCTGGCCCTGGGTAAGGCCTTTAAAAATCTGCTGCGCCGCTGTGCCCATCCTGCGAAATGCATAATAGGGGGTATAGTTTGCCCACATTGCCTTTCCGCCGGATTGACCCTTAACCGCCTTTCGCCGCGACATTTCATCCACTGTGGATCTGGAAAGCTCGCTGACACGCGCTTTTCCGCCGGCCATATGCAGCTTGTCGATATCTCTAATTAACTTGTTGATGGTCCGCAAAAGATGCGCCAGATCCGCAAGCTCCGCGCCGGACATTTCATATACCCGGTTCGTAGTCAGATCCATACCCTTTGTGGCTTCGTTGACCGTTTGAATATGCTTGTCGATCTCCTCCAAAAAGCCATCCGGAAGGTCCAGAGTGAACTCGCCGTCCTCTGCGCCTGTCAAGGCCGACTGCTGTTTTGCAATGGCCAGCCGCATATCGTGCAGTGCCCGGGTATAAGCCACATCCCGGATTGTCATACCCTCTCCGGCAAGTTGTGTCTTGCTGCTAAAGTCGATGGAATCCAAAAATTCCCGCAAAGGCTCTTGCAAAGCTACCGGCACATGGACATCCTTGGTCGGATGAGCAAGCATGTCTATCAGCGACTTGGCGTTCTTTTCCACAACGGCTCGGTTCTTCTTAACTGCTTCAGACTCCTTGTGTCTTTCTACCGCCTTTCTCCGGCTCTCGCGATAGCTTTCCGTGAGCTGTGCCTGTTTTTCTTCAGCAGAGGCCTTATAGGCTGCAAGTGCCTCTTTGCCCCTCTGCTTTGCCTTGTCATAGGCTTTCTTCTTCTCTCGGTTAAGCACATTCTGTAATGCTTTAGACGCCTCCAGCCGCAGTAATTGCTTATCATAG
>JAGBVD010000046.1 GCA_017630495.1 Oscillospiraceae bacterium | reverse complement strand
GTCCAGTTTTGTATTTTTCTGTAAGTGGTTTCGTTTACATCGTCCTGAATGATCCGGGTGACCTCATCTTCCTCATAAGGCACAGCCGGATTTTCCCGGAGATCGTGGAGCGTTACTGCCGACAAAACCACCTTGGCCGCCACCCGCTCCTGGGCAGACGCCGCCGCCAGACCTGCCAGCTTGTCGCCGGTCTTTTCCTCATTTGCCTTGGCCAGCACTTCCTTCAGATTCCGGAACATATATGTTTTTCCCAATAATGTTGTTTTTAGCTTCATAACGACCTCCGTGCTTCCAGCACCAAAGTTTTGATCACCACCGGCAGCGCCGGGCCTACCGGACTTCCCACATCCAGATAGCTTTCCGGAGCAAGGCGCACCCGGTCAATGCACAAACAAGGGGTATTCCCTCCGGTTTTTAAACACAGCTGCTGGCCCAGGGCCTTTGCCATATCCGCTTCCAGGCAGACGAAAACAGCCTTCCCGTCCGCCCCTTGTAAAATCCGGTCAGCCAAAGTTTTCACCTGATCATAGCTGACACTGCTGTAGCCGGGCATTGAAAGTACCACCAAAGGCCCATCCGCCTGCTGCATCCGCTGCCGGATGAGTTGGGGAAGCTCCTGTGCATCCTGCTCCTGCAAGGAAAACACCGCCACCGGCAAATTCTTTAAGGGGAAATCGACTCCCCGGTAAAACACCGTACTGCCGGAAAGCCTTGCGCTGTGGCTGCCTGCTCCGATGACCGTAGCCCGGATGGTCTCTTTTCCCAGCATATACTGCCCCCGGCACAAAAGGCTTTTGCGAATCGCCGCGCCCAATGCGCCGCCCATATCTCCAAACCGTTCTGCTTCATAGGGCATCTCAATACAGTCTGCAACACCCCCAGAAAAGGAAATGGTCAATTCTCCTTCGGGGATTTTCCAGGGATGCCCCACCTCCCGGGTCAACAGCTTGGAAAGCAGCTGTGTCTTTGGCCGCAGACCTGCCGCCATTTCCAACCCGGCTGCCAGCTTTTCCGCCAAATCTGCTATTTGGCTTTTGTCGGGGATTTGTCCTTCTTTTATATCTGTCAACTCCCGGACCACCGGAGAAAGATAGGACACTTTTCCGCTCTCTGTCCTCTTTAACAGCCGACCGCCCACATTCAGACAGCCGGTTTGGATGATCTGGCCGTTTTCTATCAGTGCCAGATTGCTTGTGCCACCGCCAATGTCCATATGCAGCACCCCTTTGCCGGTATGCAGAGAATATTCTGTCGCCCCAGCACCTTTTGCCGCCAGCACACTTTCCAGATCCGGCCCGGCGGTGGCCGCCACAAAATCCCCGGCAAAACCGGAAAGGGCCTGCAGCACCGCCTGGGCATTTTCTTTCCGGGAGGTCTCTCCGGTGATGATAATGGCTCCGGTGTTGACATCCTGCCGGGAAATGCCGGCCTTTTCATATTCCCGGGTCACCAGCTCCCGGATTTTATCGCCATCCACGCGGTTTTCATCCAAAAGTGGGGTAAAATGCACCGGACTGCGGTAAATGATCTGTCGGTCGGTGATCTCCATTTCCGGCACAGCGAAACTACCTGCCAAATTCTTCACCGTCAGCCGGGAGAGGACAAGCTGAGTGGTAGTCGTTCCCACATCCAGTCCCACCGAAAGCAGCGTATCAGACACGCCCGGTTACCTCCTCCAAAATCCTGCGCACCATAAAATCCTCCACCGGCATCGGATTGGTCTTGCAGCAGGGGTCTGCCAGCGTATCCTGCACCAGCTTTGGGGTGTGATGCCACACCTGCCGGGGATCTACACCGGCTTCCTTCAGGGTCTGGGGCATGCCCATCTCTTTACGCAGCCGAATCAGCGCATTTTTCAGATTTCGCACCGCCACCGCATCTGCTGCACCGGACAGGCCGGCGCTCCGAGCCAAATCGGCATATTGCTCTGCGCACACATTGGCGTTGCAATCCATTACCGCCGGCAGCAACATAGCATTGAGCCTGCCGTGGGGAATGTGAAACATTCCGCCCAGGCTGTGAGCCAAAGCGTGGCACAATCCCAATCCGGATTGACTAAAGGCAAGACCTGCCATCGTGGATGCATTGTGCAGCCGAAGCCGCACCTGTTTTTGTCCTGCGAAGCTGGCCGGAAGCAGCGCCAAAGCCGCGGAAAAAGCCTCTTTTGCCAGTGTCTGGGTGAAAAAGCTTCCCCTTTTGGCCACATAGGCTTCCATCGCGTGACAAAGCACATCAAAGC
>JAGBVD010000045.1 GCA_017630495.1 Oscillospiraceae bacterium | reverse complement strand
CATAGGAGAATGAGAAAAAGAAAAAACCGCTTGAAACAAGCGGTTTTTCTTGGCAGGGGCACAAGGACTTGAACCCTGAGCCTACGGTTTTGGATACCGCCGCTCTACCAATTGAGCTATACCCCTATATATAAAAAGGCGGTTGCCTTATTGTCGATGGTGGGCCCTCAGGGATTCGAACCCGGGACTATCCGGTTATGAGCCGGAGGCTCTAACCAACTGAGCTAAGGGCCCGTAATTTGCAGGCACTTACGCACCGTCGCGTGTGCTATTATACCATCCCCTACCGGGGATGTCAAGTAGAAAAAGCCACCCCAGAGGGTGGCTTTTTTACAGTTCCTTTTTCTCCGGCAAACGACTCTTGCGATGGCGATGGCTATGACGGTTTTCCTCCCCTTCTGCCTTCTCCGCCCGGCGGGAATAGGCCTGGGCTGCTTCGGAGGTTGCCTCATAGGTCAGCCGGCTGACCCGGAATGTTCCCTCCGGTTGTTGGGAAAGGCGCACCCGGACCAAAAACTTACCGTGTTCCGGGCAGGTGGCCAGGTCCATATACCGCCGTCCCGGCTGGGCAAACCAGCGGGAGCCAAGCATCTGCCGCTCGCAAACGGGACACTTGTTCTCCTTACCGGACATGGCGCTTAATGCGGCTCGTTTATCCGCGTAATCATAAAACACCTTCCGGCTGATGCAGCCGGGCAGCTCCGCGCCGTGGAAACCGTCCACATGTTCTTTCAGAGCTTTTCCATATTCCTGCATACCGCGCTTCAAGTCCAGCCGCGCGCAGATCAGTGCCGTGTGATAGGCATCGCCCAGCGCATCGTGGGCAGGCCGGCTGGCCTCGATGCCGAAGATCTCCATAGCGGTCTTCAGCGCCTTTTGGGCATTGGAGCCATCGGTCTGGGCATTGAAGATCATCTGGGCATTATACCACTTGTTGACCCAGTTTTCCTCAATACCGAACAGCTGCAGATTTTCCCGCAGGATCGTAATATCATCAAAGCCCCATGTCAGGAAGATAACATCCTCACCGCACCAGCTGTGGAAGCGCTCAATGGCTTCGGTCATGGGCACGCCCTCTTCCTGCAGCCGGGATTCCTTGATACCGGTGAGCTTGCTGACTCTGCGGTTTAACCGCCGGTAATATTTCGGTTTGATCAGCACCTGAAATTCATCGGTCACCTGCTGGTCTTCGGTGACGCGCACTGCGCCGATCTGAATGATCTCACCGCGGATCTGCACCGGCAGCACTTTCCGTGCCGAAGGAGAGCCGGGCCAGGGCTGATTCCATTCCATATCCAAAACGATATAATCCATTTACGAAACCTCAGTTCTAATTTCTGCGCTTATCATATCACACATTGGCGGTCTGTGTAAACCTTCCGTTACAAATTCTTTACTTTTTCGTGGCTATTTTTTATGTTCTACTACTTTATTTTTTGGAAAGATATGTTATAATGGGGAAAATCATTTATCTGTAAAGGAGAATTGAAATTATGACTTACAAAAAGATTCTAACCATTCAGGACATTTCCTGTGTCGGTCAATGCTCTTTAACCGTTGCGCTGCCGATCATTTCGGCCTGCGGCATTGAGTGCGCCATTCTTCCTTCCGCCGTTCTCAGCACCCACACTGCCGGCTTCACCGGTTTTACTGTCCGGGATCTGACCCAGGACATCCCCGGCATCGCCGCCCACTGGGCAAAGGAAAACATCTCTTTTGCCGCCGTTTACACCGGCTATCTGGGCAGCACACAGCAGATCGATATGGTTGCTGACATTTTTGCAAATCTCTGCCCCGAAGGCCCGAAGATCGTCGACCCGGCAATGGCTGACAATGGCAAGCTGTACCCTGCATTCGACGCAGAATATGTAGAGGCTATGAAGACCCTTTGCGGCAAAGCCGACTTCGTTGTACCCAACATCACAGAAAGCTGCTTCCTCACCGGCATTGAATATAAGACCGAATATGACCGGGCTTACATTGATTCTCTGCTGTCCGGCCTGACCGCCCTGGGCTGCAAGAATGTGATCCTCACCGGTGTTTCTTACACCCCCGGCAAAACCGGCGTTGTAGTCTTTGAAAACGGTCAATACAGCTACTACGAACACGAAATGCTTCCCAATTCCTGCCACGGCACCGGTGATATTTACGCCTCCGCCTTTGTAGGCGCGCTGATGCGGGGAAAGAACGCTTATGATGCTGCCAAAATTGCCGCAGATTATACCGTTTCCTGCATCCGCATTACTGCCCAGCAGGATAACCACTGGTACGGTGCCGCCTTCGAACCGGTCCTGGGCCAGTTGATCGAAGCGCTGAATTAAACAACAAAAAGCAGGAAGCCAAGCTTCCTGCTTTTATATTACAGTTTTACAGTCTGACCGGCCTTGACCAGCACATCCTTGCCGAAATAGCGCATATAAACATCCCTGTCGGTGGGATTGTACACCCGGTCTCCCAAAGCGGAAAACTGCAGCTGATCGTAAGCCTTTACATACTTGCAGATTTCCATATTGGTGGCATACCAGATGTCCTCACGGCCGCCGATAAACTGGGCAAATTCTTCAATAATATGCCAGTTGTCATTGTCGTTAAACTCATAGCTGTGGCCCCAGACATAGAAGAGCCGGGCGCACTGATTCCAGGGATGATTCGGCCGGGTCAGGTCTACAAACTCCCGGGCCAGTTCCATCAGCCGGGGGTTTTTGTGATGGCAGGTGGCAGGCATCCGCAGCCAATCGGTGGGAATATCAAATTTCTCCGTGGACCGGATGGTACGGGCATACTCCACACCGCACGCTTGCAGCATCTGCACCACCTCGTCATTGTAAGTACCGAAAGGATACGCCATACCGGTAACGATCCGGTCAAACAATTTCTCCAAGGCTACCCGGTCTGCGATCACATCGTCCGTTGCCATAGCCATAGGCGCATCTGCCAGACTGCGGTGCTTCTTACCGTGAATGGCCACCTCGTGGACAGAGCCTTGAAACAATTCCAGAATTTCTTCCTTGGTCAATCGACGAGCCACTTCATCTCCAAACAAACCGGAATTGAGGTTAAATGTACCCTTCAGACCGTGCTTGTCCAAAATCTGCACAAGCCGCTTATCAAAAATCCCCCCATCGTCATAACTAAAGGTTACTGCCTTGTACTTAAATCCGGGAAATCGCAAAAACGGATATTGCATATTTCCACACTCCTTTTCATTGCATTTAGAATATTTTACACAAACTAACGAAAAAACGCAATACAAAAAGCGAGCCCCTTGGGGGGTCTTGCTTTTTTTACCATACAGTTGAAAACATAGCGCTTATTTGCGTTTTTTCAGCAGCAGGAAACCACCAGCTCCAGCGGCCACAACACCCGCACCAATGAGCAAAAATCCCCACCAGGGCATACCGCTCTTTTCTTTATTCTTTTGGGGTTGCGGTACAGGCTCGGTCTGAACGGGGTCAGTCTGCGGTGGAACAGTCTGTTCGGGCACAGCGCTATTGTAATTGCAATCCGCACATTTTCCGTCCCGCAAGGTATGCTCTGTGTTGGTTTCATCCATCTTCACATTGCAGACTGTGCAGATCTGCCAATGGGCATTTTCGTCAAATTCCCAGCCATCAGAAACCTTGTGACCCAGAGCCGTAATTTTCAAATCCTCGTCAGCAATCACCTTTTTGCCGGCAGCATCGCTGAATTTCAGATCGCAGCCTTTGCAGGCATAGTAGGCGCTCATACCCGGGGCTGTGCAGGTGGCTGCAACCTCTGCTACCTGGGTCAGACTGTGCGTATGGCCGGGAGCAAGTGCCGGGGCAATGACGTAGCCGCAAACAGTACACTTTTGAGGATTCTTCTCTGTCGCAGCAGGACCGGGGGTATGTTCTTTGATCTTTTCGATGTAAGCATAGCCGCAGACGGTGCATTTACCTGCCTTAGCGCAGGTTGCCTTTCCGCCCTTGTGGTCAGCTCGCTCCAATTCTTCTTTGCAGCCGGTGCAAACTTTATAGTGGCCTTTGCTATCGGTCTTCCAAGAGGATGGCGTATGCGTGTGGGGTCTGTCCTGGCAGACGTCATATGTAATTTTGATTTCCACTACGCTACCATCATTTTCTTGGGGCGTATACCACTTCCCGTCTACGGAAACCTTGGCATTGGACGAGAACGCATAACCGGACTTCAAGCCTACCCAAACATTAGCATAGTATTGATGGCCGGTAATATACGGCTCTTGTACATACTTGTTCTTATTTATATCAAACCAGATGATGCCGGTACCGTCCACATATTTGGTCTCTTTTACGGTATAGGTTTCGTCCATTGGGTCTCCCCCGTAGGGCTGCTCCAAACCGGTGATCGT
>JAGBVD010000044.1 GCA_017630495.1 Oscillospiraceae bacterium | reverse complement strand
GCAAACCTCCAGGCCCATCTCCTCCAGAATCCGGGCAACACTGTCGCCAACAGCCGGTGTCGGTGCCAGGCTCAAATCCACAATACCGAAAGGAACACCCAATCGTTTGGAAGCTTCCTTACCCACGATCTGACCCATACGGGTAATCCGGAAAGCAGTCTTCTTAATGGTTTCAGCAACCACATCAAAGGGCTGACCCTTCACCTTCTGCAGTGCGTGATAAACCACGCCCGGACCGGATACGCCCACATTCAGCTCGCACTCCGGTTCGCCGACGCCATGGAACGCACCGGCCATAAAGGGGTTATCCTCCACCGCATTGGCAAAGACCACCAATTTCGCACAACCCAGACCATCGTTGTCTGCCGTCAGATCGGCAGTTCTCTTGATGATTTGACCCATTTTTGCCACAGCATCCATATTGATACCGGCCTTTGTAGAGCCAACATTGACGCTGGCACAAACTCGTTCTGTGCTTTTCAGTGCCTCGGGAATGGAATCCATCAAAATCCAATCGCCCTTGGTACAGCCTTTTTGCACAAGTGCGGAAAAGCCGCCGATAAAGTTGACACCGCAGGTTTTCGCCGCCTCATCCATTGCAATGGCCAGAGGCACATAGGAATCTGTTTGGCAACTGTTACCTACCAATGAGATCGGTGTAACAGAAATCCGCTTATTGACAATGGGAATACCAAATTCCCATTCGATCTCCTGACCGACTTTCACAAGGTTTTCTGCCTGCCGGGTGATCTTGTCATAAATCTTCCGGGCGCAGACCTTTACATCGGTATCGGTGCAATCCAGAAGAGAAATGCCCATTGTGATGGTGCGGATATCCAGATGCCGCTTGTCGATCATATCCTGGGTGTATAAAATATCTTTCAGATCCAGCATACTGTTCTTTCTCCCACTTGCTTAAATGCGGTGCATTGCTTCAAAAATGTCTTCCCGCTGCAGACGAATATTCAGGCTCATTTCCCTGCCCTTTTCGTCCATTTGCTTGGCAAGCTCAGCCAGGGGCAGTGTGCTTGCGGATACATCCACAGCCATCATCATTGTAAAATAGCCCTGCATAACGGTCTGACGAATGTCCAGGACATTGACATTATATTTGGCAAGTTCTACGCAAACGGCAGCAATAATACCCACCTGGTCCTTGCCAACCACTGTAACGATTGCTTTCATTTTCTTACCTCACAGTTCATAGTCCGCAGCCACACGGGAGTCCAGGAAATGGAAGAAATGTTCCTTTGCTTCCAGATGCAGAGGGTGCTTTGCGTAGTTTTCCAAGTCCTGCTTACTTTCAAATTCAGAGTACAGCGCATAATCCACACCCTGGAAAGCCCGACGGATCTCCAAATGCAGCAGACCAGGAATTTTGCCAACCAGCGGCTCCAGTACAGATGCAATGATCTTGACTGCTTCTTCTTTATCCACGCCTTCCTTAAAGGTATACAATACAATATGCTTAACCATTGTAGCTCCTCCTATGTAAAAGATAATACCGGGGCAGGCACAGCCGACCCCGGTATGTATTTATCCATTATTCAGCCTCAGTCTCGGCCTCAACCTCGGCGACTTCCTCAGTAGCCTCCTGCGCTGCTTCCTCTGCAGGAACTTCCAGCAGTGCGCGGATGGACAGGGAGATGCGCTTGTTCTCGGCATCTACGTCGGTGATCTTCACCTGAACTTCCTGACCTTCAGAGAGCACATCCTCAGGCTTCTCAACGCGAGTGTTAGCAATCTGGGAGATGTGGATCAAGCCGTCAATGCCGGGGATGATCTCAGCAAAAGCGCCGAAGGTCATCAGCTTGACGATCTTTGCATTTACAACATCGCCTACACTGTAAGCAGTCATAAACTGATTCCAGGGATTCATCTCGGCAGTCTTGTAGCCCAGAGAGATCTTGCGCTTCTCGGGGTCGAAGGAGATGACATAAACATCGATCTCGTCGCCAACCTTAACAACATCAGCAGGGGTCTTAATACGGTTCCAGCTCAGCTCGGAAACGTGAACCATACCGTCAACACCACCGATGTCCACAAATGCGCCGTAAGAAGTCAGGGACTTGACAGTGCCGTGATACTTTGCGCCTACCTCGATCTCTGCCCATACCTTCTCCTGAGCAGCCTTGCGGCCCTCGGAAGTAACAGCACGGATGGAGCCGATCACGCGACGGCGTGCCCGGTTCACTTCGGTGATCTTCAGGGAAACAGTCTGACCAACCATACCGGTCATATCGCCGCCCTTGGCAATACCGGACTGGGAAGCAGGAATGAACACACGGATGCCCTTAACATTGGCAACCAGGCCACCCTTGTTCTCTTCGGTGATCTTGCCTTCGACAGTGGTCTTCTCTTCGCACCATACAGCCATATCGTCCCAGACTTTAATGCCATCCAGCTTCTTCTTGGACAGCTGGCAGGTGCCTTCCTGGTCGTTAACGCGAACAACGAAAACTTCGATCTCGTCGCCAACCTTGAGGATATCCTCAGGCTTCACGGTGGGATCGTTGCTTACTTCGTCGTAAGGAATGTAGCCGGCGTGCTTGGTGCCCAAGTCGATCTGGACTTCGGTGCTGCCGATGCCGGTAACGATACCAGTAACCTTATCTCCTGTATTCAAAGTCTTGATGGACTGCTCGAGAAGCGCTTCAAAGCTTTCCTCCTGTACAGCCTCAACATTAGTAATTTCGCTCATAGTCTTGTTGACCTCCTTTATAATCCACGCCGGTGTTGATGCACCAGCCGTGATTCCAACATCAGCCGCGCCGCGAAAAGCTTCCGCATCCAATTCCGATGCATTGTCCACAAGGACGACCTTATCGCAGTGCTCCCGACAAATCATTGCGAGGCGACCGGTGTTGGAACTTAGGGCATCTCCTACAACGACCATGGCCTGACAAATCGAACTTAATTTTGCCGCTTCGCTTTGGCGGGATTCAGTAGCTTTACATATTGTATCAAAAATTTTCAGGTTAGTAAACAGTTTTTTTGCAATTTTTCCGCACGAATTCCACAAAGATTCAGTGGATGTGGTCTGGCAAACCATACAAATTGGCAAATCGGCCCGGTTTTCCAGGGTTTTTGCCCAATTTTCCAACTCTTCCGGTGTTTCAAAAATCATACAATTTTTGCACCAACCGGCTATTCCCTCCACCTCCGGATGGGCTCGCGTGCCGATGATCACCGGCAAATAGCCCTCCTGCTCGGCATTGCTGACAATGCCGTGGATTCTCTTGACGAAGGGACAGGTGGCATCTACGATCTCCACACCGCGGCTTTCCAAAGCCTCATATACCTGACGGGTTACACCGTGAGAGCGGATAATGACCGTGCTGTCCGGGTCCGCTTCCTGGGGCGCATCAATTACCTTGACACCCATTTGCTCAAAATGGGCAACCGCGTGGCGATTGTGAATAATCGGACCGAGGGTTACGACCTTCTTCCCCTCTTTGGCCGCCTGCTCCACCAATTCAACCGCCCGGTTTACACCAAAGCAAAATCCTGCGCTTTTCGCTACAGTAACACTCATAATGCAATCTTCTCGGCAATGATTTTCTTCATTGCTTCCAGAACACCGGTAATATCCAGATCAGAGGTGTCCAGCAAAACAGCATCCTCCGCCTGCTTCAGCGGTGCAATGGGACGATGACTGTCCTGATAGTCTCTCTGCTGGATGTCCTTAAGAGTCTGCTCGTAATCGGCCTTTTGACCCTTGGCAAGCAGTTCGTCAGTACGGCGCTTGGCACGCACTTCTGCAGAAGCCGTCAGGAAAATCTTCACAGTAGCATTGGGCAGCACCACAGTGCCGATATCACGGCCGTCCATGATCACGTTATGCTTTTTGGCTACATCCCGTTGCATATCCAAAAGCACATCCCGGACCACCTTGTGGGCGGACACCAGAGAAGCCTTCTGGGAAATGTCCTGGGTACGGATCTCATCGGAAACATCCATACCGTTCATAATCATGTGCTGTTTGCCGTTTTCATCGTACTGAATGTCTACATTCAGTTCGTCAATGTAACGCTCTACACCGTCCACATCCTTGGGGCTGACACCCAAAAGATCCAGAAAATAGGCAACCGTACGGTAAATTGCTCCGGTGTCCACATACTGGTAGCCCAGTTCCTTGGCCAGAGCCTTTGCAATGGTGCTTTTGCCTGCGCCGGCAGGACCGTCGATTGCGATAGAATATGTTTTAGCCATAATACTTACCTCTTTTTCATTGTTGCCGCATTTTTGCAAGGGCTGCGGCTTCCCTGGAAATCACTTCGTCTTTTGTAAGGCCCAGCTTTGCCGCCACCTGCTCCGGTTTCATCGGCAGACCGCCCTCCAAGCCGTAGCGCAGCTGCAAAAGCTTTGCATCCTCCTCCGGCAGAACCGAAAGCAGCTCGGAAATACGCTGACGCATCTGGAAATATGCGGTATCCTCCACCGCTTGGTCTTCTTCCTGGGGAATTTCTTCCGGCTCAGGCTTGTGGACTCGGTTTAAAAGCATCACGCTATCCAGCGTTTCCGCCACCAAACCCGCCTCCTGCACACAGATGTGCATAGCCTCGGCAATCTCCTCAATGGTGGGGTTTCTGCCCAGCTCTGTCAGGAGCTTTTCGTCAACAGCGCGATAATCCTCCAGTGCCTGGCGCAGTCTCTGACCCACACCGCAGGCCCTTGCCTGCATGAATACCGCCCTGGCAAGAAACTGGTGCATATACCACAGGCAGTCCTCTTTCCCATCCAACCGTTCTGTTGCTTGCAGCAGGCCTAAACTTGCCTCCTGGATCAGATCCAGCAGCAGCACACCCTTACCTACATACTCCCTGGCGCAACTAACCGCATGGGGCAGCATTTCATCAATCAGCGTACCTGTCCGGGGATTTTGAGAAAGTTCCTGCAGATACAGACGCAGCGGATCGTTTTCCTCCAACCCATCTTCCAGCTGATCCATCCGGACAAGCTTTTCTTCCAACATCAGCCGGGTGGCCGATGCACCGGAAGCAGAAAACTTTGGCAAGTCGGAAATATCCAGGCTGATCTGTTTTTCCAGCAGTGTGTCCAAAGCTTCTTCCACCTGGCTTTCTTCTGCATCTTCCAAAAGAGTCAGAAGCTGTGCTGCGGATATCTTATCTGCGCAGTTATAGTTTTTCAAAGCCAGCTGCCACCGGCTTTCTTCAAAATCAAACTCCAAATCTATCAAGTGAGAAAATCCTCCAATCCCAAGTCATTACCCATTATTTGCAGTTTCTTTATGGCTTGGTCTTTAATTTGACGGGCCCGTTCCTTGGAAACGCCCAGGCTCTCCCCGATTTCCTCAAAGGTATGGCACTGCCCATCCTCCAACCCGAAGCACATTTTCAGCACATAGGCATACCGCTCCGGCAGTTTCGCCAGCAACTGTTCCAGTGTGCTTTTCAGTTCCTGACGCACCAATTCTTCCTGGGGCTGCACTGCCTGCAGATCCTCCACAAGTATTTGGAGGGTTGCATCCTCTGTTTGTCCCATTTGGGCATCCAAAGACCAAATTTCCGGGACCAGGCTGAGTAAATACTTAACTCTTTCTTCCGAAAAACCGGTTTCCTGGCCAATTTGCGCCGCATCCGGTTCTGTATGCATTTGTTGACGCAAGGCATCTCTTGTCGCCAAAACCTTGTGAATCCGCTCCTGGGTATGCAGGGGTACGCGAATGAGATTTGCGTGATTTTGTACACAGCGATTCACGCCCTGGCGAATCCATTTGGTAGCATAAGTGGAAAAACGGCAATCCATTGTATAGTCAAATTTTCTCGTGGCCGCCAAAAGGCCGATACTGCCCTCCTGGATCAAATCCAGCAGCGGCACACCCCTGCCGGCATATTCCCGGGCAATGGACACCACAAGACGCAAATTGGAGTTGACCATAGTGCGGACGGCATCCGGATTTCCCTTTGCGCACTCCATCGCCAATTCCCGTTCCTGCTGCTGGTTTAACAGCGGATACCGGCGAATCTCGCCCACATACTGGCTGATGTCATCTTCATACTTTGCCGGAACAATATTCTCTTTTTCCAGCAGCGAATTTGACATCACTTTGTACCTTTACTTTCTTTCAGTTTGTTTCGCAGGGCCAGCAGATCGTCATCGCTTTCCACATTCTTTTTCTGGGCAGCACCCATGACGATGCGGACACAATCCCGGAAGGCCTCTTCATTGACCGGGCCTTGCTGACGCTGACAAATACCTGCAATATGGGACATCTCTTCCGGATTCAGATCCTCCAGGACGGCCAGGCTGACCTCCAGAGCTTGATGATGCCGGGCAAGCATTTGCCCATAAACCCGGCCCAACAGCGGCACAGAGAAGTTTTCATCTGTGAGGCCCTTTGCGCTATCCAGCAGGGCCGGCTCCCGCATAGCCAGAGCGATGATCCCTTCTTCGGCCATAGCCGATTTCATATTGTCATAGCGAATGGTCCGGCTCTTGGGCTGCAGCGCCTTCACCGGCTCCAGGTCAATCTTTTCCTGGCGCTTCTTTTCCCTGGCGATCCGCCGCTTATAGGCCTTGCCGATCTCCAATTTCATAGCTTCCGGGGTGATCTTGCCGGCCTCCGCCACACGGTTACCGTAGACCTCTCTTTGGACAGCGCTGCCCAAAGTGGAGATCAATTCCGCCGCCTCGTGGATAAAGGCGATTCGCTGATCGTCCTCGGTAATGTTGTACTTTTTCAAAATAGCATTTAGCTGATATTCCACCCGATTGGCAGAATCCTCCAGCAAAAGCTTAAATCGGTCAGCACCGAATTTCTTCAAAAATTCGTCCGGGTCCTTGGCATCCTTCATCTGCAGGACCTTTACCTGAATGCCTGCTTTTTCCAGCATAGGAATCGCTCTTTGCGCTGCCCGCTGGCCGGCTTCATCGCTATCGTAAGTAAGAACGACCTTCTCTGTATATCGGCTCAGCAGCGCAGCATGTTCTTCGGTAAGACTTGTACCGAGAGATGCTACCGCGCAATCGAAGCCATACTGGTGCAGCGCAACCACATCAATGTTGCCTTCCACAAGAATAAGGTAGCCAAGCTTACTCTTTTTGGCAAAATTCAAGCCAAACAGATTCTTGCGCTTATTAAAGATCATCGTTTCCGATGTGTTTAAGTATTTGGGTGTGGAATCATCCAGCACACGGCCGCCAAAACCGATCACATTGCCACGAACATCGATAATGGGGAACATCAGTCGGTTGCGGAAACGGTCATAGATCCGGCCGTTTTTCTCTCCTACCAAGTCCGCATCCTTAAGTTCCTGGTCGGTGTAACCTTTTTTGCGCATAGCATCCACCAGGGCATTCCAGCTGTTGGGAGCAAAGCCGATGCCAAAATGGGTTACGATGGATTTGGAGAGGCCACGCTTGTTTACATAGGCCAAACACTCTGCGCCAACCGGGGAATACAGCTGCTGGTGGAAGAAACGACCTGCCTCTTTCATCAGCGCCCACAGCCGTTCCTGGGCGCGGTAGCGGCTTTGATACTGCTCGTCCTCCGGCACAGCCATACCGGCCCGTTTGGCCAGCGCACGCACTGCATCCGGGTAGCTCAGGCCCTCAATTTCCATCATAAAGTTGATGGCGCCGCCGCCCTTATGGCAGCCAAAGCAGTAATAGATACCCTTGTCCGGAGCCACAGAAAACGATGCGGTTTTTTCCCCGTGGAACGGGCAAAGTCCAAACATATTTCCGCCGGAGCGTTTTAAGTTTACATACTGGCCTACCACATCTTCAATGGGGTTGCGGGCAACCAACTCGTCAATAAAGGAAGGGGGAAATGCCATCGTAGGGCCTCCTTTCAAGAATGTTCTTTACATTATAACATATTATCCCCGAACTTGCCAACCATCGGGAATGAAAAACTGCGAAAACTTGTCCACCGCATACTTGTCTGTCATTCCGGCAATATAGTCGCAAACAGTGCGTCCCAGACCGTCGAAGGACATTTGCGGCAGAAAATCTGCCGGCAGTGCCTCCGGGTGATTGTAATAGAAAGTATACAGCTTCTGGAGCATATCCTTTGCCTTGCTCTCCTGGCTTTTTGCCAGCGGATTGCGGTAGACCTTTTCAAACATAAAACTGCGCAGGTCCAGCAGTGCCTTATCCACCTGCTCCGACAGCTGAATCTGCTGGGCATCCTGGGACTGGTCGATCATATCCTGCACCAGCGTATTGATCCTCTGCCGATGGTTTTCGCCCAGCACCAGGGAAATGCTCCTGGGGATGTCCTCATTGGAAAGAATACCTGCGCGAATGGCGTCGTCAATATCGTGATTGATATAGGCGATCCGGTCAGAATACCGGACGATCTGTCCTTCCAGGGTTTCCGGAATGTTAGGACCGGTATGGCCCAAAATACCCATACGCACTTCATAGCTTAAGTTCAGACCTGCACCACCATTTTCCAGCACATCCACCACTCGTAAACTCTGCTCGTTATGGCGGAAAGGCTGACCAAAACATTCGCTCAAGGCGGACTCACCGGCGTGGCCGAAGGGCGTATGGCCCAGATCGTGACCCATTGCAATGGCCTCGGTCAAATCCTCGTTCAAGCCCAATGCCCGGGCAATAGTACGGGCGATCCGCTCCACCTCCAGCGTGTGGGTCATACGGGTGCGGTAATGGTCTCCTTCCGGCTGCAAAAACACCTGGGTCTTATGCATCAGGCGTCGAAAAGCCTTACAATGGACGATTCTGTCCACATCTCTTTGGAAATTGGTGCGCACTTCCATTTCCGATTGTTCCTCCGGGCAAGGTCTGCCCCGGCTGCAATCGGAAAAAGCCGCCTTTGGGTTCAAGCGAATATGTTCTTCCTGTTCCAGATGTACGCGTACAGACATTAAAGTGCCTCCTTTGACTGTCCTACCGGGAATGCCCGGTATTCCTCTGCGGTTTGCAGTGCTTCCACTGTTCCGGCTGTCATATCAGTGATCTTATCCAAAAATGCCTGGGTCTGCTCCCGGGCCACTAAAATCTCCAACTCTACCTCTGCGCCAAACTGCGTATCCCGAATAATGCCACCAAAAGCCTCGGTTTCCAACTTGATACGCTCATAAAAGTTATACGGGCACGGCAGATACAGTACGCTCCAAACGCGCTTCATGGACTTTCCTGCTGCGTCTATGGCAATTTTCGCGCCCTTGGTATAGGCCCGGACAAGACCGCCTGCACCCAAAAGAATGCCGCCAAAATACCGGGTCACCACACAGACGATATTATAAAGATTCTCTTTTTGCAGTACCTGCATCATCGGATTTCCGGCAGTACCGCCCGGCTCACCGTCATCAGAAAACCGCGCCGCACCGTCCCGGATGATATAAGCCCAGCAGTTATGGGTCGCGTCATAGTACTTGGATTTCATTTCCTGGATTTTCTCCAAGGCCTCCGCTTCCGTCTCCACACACCAGACCCTGCCGATAAAACGGGATTTCTTTTCGGTAAATTCGTCCTCACCGTATCCGGTAGGTACCAGATATTCCTCCACGGTCAGCACTCCTTTGTGATATAGTCCTTAAGTTTTCCATACAAAATCGGATCCAGAATCGTTTCAACTGCAATGCCCTCGGCAGTATAATCCACATTCAGCACCTGGGCGCTGCTGTGGAGTGTGTCCACCATACCACCCATGGAATAAGGCAGCGTGACCACCACATGATGGCGGCTGTGGCCCAGTGCATTTTCAATGGCTTTGAGCAAAGCGTCCATACCCTGACCGTTGCGGGCAGACATCGCCACCACATCCTCGCCCACCGGAATATCCTCCCGGCTGACAAGGTCTGCTTTATTATAGCACTGCAGCACCGGTGTGCCCGGCTTTGCCAGTTTGTCGATGAGCTTTTCCACCACCTGGATATGCTGCTCCCGGTTGGGGTCAGCCGCGTCGATCACATGCAGCAAAAGGTCTGCATATTCCAGTTCTTCCAGCGTTGCGTGGAAAGCATCCACCAAATGGTGAGGAAGCTTTGCAATAAAACCAACAGTATCGGAAAGAACAACATCCAGATTGTCAGACACATGCAGCTGACGGGATGTGGTGTCCAAAGTGTCAAACAAACGGTTATTGGCAGGAATGCCGGCCTCGGTCAGCTGATTGAGCAGTGTAGATTTACCGGCATTGGTATAGCCAACGATCGCAACCACCGGTACGGAGTTTTTCATCCGCCGCTGCCGCTGCACAGCCCGGACCTGCCGCACCTGATCCAACTCATTTTCCAAACGATGGATCCGTTCACGAATGTGCCGCCGGTCAGATTCCAGCTTGGTTTCACCGGGACCTCTTGTGCCGATACCGCCGCCCTGCCGGGAAAGGCTGGTACCCATACCGGACAGCCGGGGCAGCAGATATTTATACTGGGCCAGTTCCACCTGCAAACGGCCTTCCCGGGTCTTTGCCCGCTGGGCGAAAATATCCAAGATCAATGCGCTTCTGTCCAAAACAGTAACGCCCAAAATTTCTTCCAAAGCCCGGATATGACCGGCAGAAAGTTCGTTGTCAAAGATAGCCATTGTAGACTCCGTGGCCTCAACAAGCATCTTCACTTCCAGAGCCTTACCCTCGCCGATAAAGCTGTGAGAATCCGGGGCGTGGCGATTTTGCAGCACCTTACCGGTGCAAAAACCGCCTGCGGTCTCCAACAGTGCTTCCAGTTCCTCCAGGGTCTCATCGGTGGCGGTCTGATCCTGCTTAAAGGTGTCCGCATTCAGTCCAACCAGCACTGCCCGCTCCTGGACTTGTTTTTCAAAATTCGATTCCATACTTCCTCCGGGAAGGTTATACCTCCCCTTATATTACTATTCGATATATTATATCACAAAAATGTTGGAATTTACAACTGTTTTCTAGTAAAAAATCCTCCCAAATGCAAAAAAGTTCTCCGGCGTTTGCCGGAGAACTTTTCTTATTTCTTGTTTTCTTCCACAGCTTCGTGGGCAGCTTTTTGCAGAATGTCGATTTTTTCTTCGGAAAGGCTCCAATCCCAGGCCTGGTATGTATACTTGGGCCGGAAGGTGTTGCCGATGCAGCTTTCCCCTGTAAGGACCTCAAACCATACGCAAGCATTTAAGTACTGACCACCGCCGATATCGCCATCGTGAACACTGTCATCAGAGATCTTTCCATTGATGATCATTGTAAACATAGTGAATTTCTCTACATCCAATCCAGCAGGTACGGTGTTCAGGATTTCCAGATCCCGCACTTTAGACCAGGCTTTACCGCAGGGAACAACATCCAAACCGAAGTCCCGTTTCACGAATTGGGAAACCTGATCGTTTGCTTCCTGGACCCGCTTTCTCTGGTCAACAGAAGTCATTTTGAAGGAGAGAGAATAACCCACATTGGGCACCCAAGTGTTCGTCCAAAGGTACTTGCTCAGCGGGAACTTTTCCCGAACAAAATTCAGCAGTTCTTTCAGGTAGGGTTCTGTTTCTGTATAAGCCGTTTCACCGTTTTCAGAACGATAGCTATAAGCGTTATTGTGGGTAACGATGTAATCCCAGTTTCGGGTTCCCATTGCCGTTTCCAGATCCATATCTTTTGTAATATTGACACCGTTTTTATTGGTCACTTTAAACTGGTAAGGCTTTTCTGCGCCTTTCATAAAATCCACGTGCTGTTTCAGAGAGCAGCCGGAATAATACAGATGGCACAGATTGAATTCTTTGTGGCCTGCAGCGGCCAACATACCGTAAAGCTCGTCCATAAAATACCAACTGGTACTGTTGCTGATAAACAAAACATTCATAGTGTCATCTCCTGCAGGATCATCCTGATCGATTTTCATTTGTGTTGTTTCCGGCGTTTTCTCGGTTTGCTTTTGCTCACCGCTTCCGCAGGCACACAAGCCAAATAACAGACTGCACAGCAAAATAGTGCATAAAAACCTCTTCATAATTTCCCCTCCAAAGTAAAAAAGCCGCACGAATGTGCGGCTTATCTTACTTGATACCAAATCTCTTGTTGAAACGGTCAACACGTCCACCGGTGTCAACCAGCTTCTGCTTGCCGGTATAGAAAGGGTGGCACTTGGAGCAGATTTCAACCTTGATGTCCTGCTTGGTAGAACCGGTAGTAAAGGTATTACCACAAGCGCAACGAATGGTAGTCTGTTCGTAATTAGGATGGATGCCTTCTTTCATTTTGTTCACCTCTTTCCTCAGCTTTTGAAAAGGGCATAATTACCCCGCAATTTCTTAATCGCCCGGATATCATAACACATCCCAGGATTGAATGCAAGTGTTTTTTTCGTTTTTTTGCAAAATTTCCAACAATGCTCTTAAAATGCCCAATTACCGCCCCGGAAGACAGGAACAACCTTTCCGTCCCGGGTGTAAGCATCGATGTTCATACTGTCGCAGCCGATCATAAAATCCTCGTGGATCATAGAATCGTTAACACCCAGCTTCCGGCAATCCTCCAGAGTCAAATTGTGGTAGCCTTCAATGGTGTCCATAAAGCCCATACCGATTGCCAGATGGCAAACGGCATTCTCATCAAACAATGTGTTATAGAACAAAATGCCGGTTTTGTTGATGGGACTTGTCTGGGGAACAAGCGCGCACTCACCCAGGAAGGCTGCGCCCTCGTCCATATTTACCAATGTATTGAGCAGCTCCTCGCCCTTTTCAGCCTTTGCTTCCACCACTTTACCGTCTTTGAAGCGGAAATAGAAGTTTTCGATCAGCTGACCCTGGTAGGACAGCGGCTTTGTGGAGTAAACGATACCCTCTGCCTGGCCGCGCATAGGAGAAATGAAACACTCCTCCGTGGGGATGTTGGGATTATAATACACACCGGGCTTGCTGGTCTCGCCGCCGCCGCAGAACCGGGCCTGGGGAATCATACCCACAGTCAGATCTGTGCCGTTGTCGGCAGTATAGTGCAGCTTTTCAATGCCCAGGCTGTTAAGGTAGTCGCACCGGGCCTTCAGATCTGCATTGTGCTTTTCCCAGGCTTTCAGGGGATCTTCGTCTACACGGGAGGTCTCCAAAATCGCCTGCCACAGCTTTTCCACCGCCTGGGTCTTGCTGCAGCCGGGGAACACCTTCTTTGCCCAGGCAACACCGGGCACAGCGGCGATGCACCACTGCTGGACACCCTCCAAAGCATCCTTATAAGGCTTCACAATGGGATAGCTGAGCTGTCTTGCCTTGGAAACCTTTTCCATATTCATACCCTTCAAGCCATCCGGATCTTCCGAAATCAGATGGATGCGGCAGGGATTGGTGTCCACCATATGCTGCTGCCGGGCAATCTGCCACTGCTCCACCTTACCCAGAGTCTTAACGCTCTGGTAGCGGGTGTGGATTTTGCTCAAAGGCTGATAGTTCCACTCAACAATGACTTTTCGTGCCTTGGCCCGGTAGGCTTCTTCCACCACCATCTGCACAAACTCCGGCTGGTCCAGATCGGCATAGATCAGAACATCCTGCCCCTTTTGCACATTTACACCGGCGCGAATAATGAGTTTTGCATATTGACGCAATACGGATTTTTTCATATTTTTCGTCTCCTAATCAGTTTTTCGTTATTTTATCAAATAAATTTGCCTTCGTCAATTGCAAGCCGTCGCTTTTTGGCGTATAATATGTCCGAGGTGATAGGCAATGCTAACCAAAAAGCAGCTTCACAAGCAAATCCAGGAAGGTGTGCATCTTTTGGATGGTGCCACCGGCTCCAATCTGATGAAAGCCGGTATGCCCAGAGGCGGCAGTACGGAACAGTGGGTCCTGGAGCATCCCCAGGCACTGATTGCACTGCAGCAGGAATACGAAAAGGCAGGCAGTCAAATTATATATGCCCCCACCTTTCAGGCCCAGCCTATTGCGCTGGAAAAGCAGGGTCTGGAAAAAGAAACGGAAAAAATCAATGCCCGTTTGGTTTCTTTGAGCCGCTCCGCCTGCCCGGATAAGCTGATCGCCGGCAATCTGACCACCCTTGCCGCCTTTACCGACAGCTGGGACCCGGACAAATTTGATCTTTTGGTAGAAAACTATCGGCGGCAAATTGTAGGACTTTTGATGGGCGGTGCTGACTTGTTGGCGGCAGAAACCCTCCTCTACCCCCAGGAAGCAGAAGCCATCTTTACCGCTGCGGAAATGGAATGCTCCGGCTGCGCGATGATGTTTACCTTTACAATGCAGCCGGACGGCTCACTGTTTTCCGGTATGGATGCCGGCAAGGTCTTAGGGGAACTGGAGGATGCCGG
>JAGBVD010000043.1 GCA_017630495.1 Oscillospiraceae bacterium | reverse complement strand
CCTGTTGTGCATTCCCATCAACGCAATTATTCAGCACCTAACCGGCATTCCTACGCTCCGGGCGATCCTGCCTCTGCCTGCGGCGATTATTCTGATTGGTATCAGCGTTGTGCTGACGCTAATCTCCGGTCTTATCCCCTCCAAGAGCGCCGCAAAGAAAGATCCTGTTGTGGCACTGCGAACAGAATAAGCAAAAAGCACTCTATCTGTGATAGAGTGCTTTTTATTATAGTATTAACAGCCGGAAAACTTGGTAAGCAGTATCTTTTAGATTCTTGTAAGCCTTATCCCTTTCCATCGCTTCGGCAAGGGTGCTTACCTGCCGCAAAGCCGGGAAGAACGCATCGATGCCGTGTTCGTTGCAGATTTCTGCGCCATCGGCAACACAACCGGAAAATGCGATCACTTTCTTTGCGTATTTCTTTGCCAGTTTCGCCACGCCGATAGGCGCTTTTCCCATTACCGTTTGTGCATCCAGTCTTCCCTCTCCGGTTACAACCACATCTGCATCCTTGATGTAATCTTCCAGATTGGTTTCATCCAAAACGATGGAAATGCCCGGTTCCAAACTTGCATTGAGAAAAGCCGAAAAAGCAAAGCCCAATCCACCGGCCGCGCCTGCGCCGGGAAGATTCTCATCCGCCTGGGCATTTACCGTCTTTGTCAGCTTGGCATAGTTTTTCAGCCAGCTGTCCATCTTCGCAATCATTTCCGGTGTGCCGCCTTTTTGGGGTGCGAACACAGCGCTGCAGCCATTATTGCCGCACAAAGGATTGTTAACATCGCAAGCAACCCGGAATTTACACGCATGCAGTTCCTTCAGCGCTTGGGAATCATCGATGCTATGTAGATTCTCCAAGCCTTGTGCGCCCAGAGAAATGGGGCTGCCACTTTCGTCCAGGAAATGGTATCCCAAAGCTGACAGCATACCGGTGCCACCGTCATTGGTGGCGCTGCCACCGATACCGATCAAAAAATCCCGGCAGCCACGGCAAATTGCGTCCTTGATGAGTTCACCAACACCGTAGGTGGTTGTATTGAGGGGATTTCGCAGTTGTGCCGGCACCAGCGGCAATCCTGCCGCCGCAGCCATTTCAATAACCGCCATATTCTTGTTCCGGATGATGCAATATTGGGCATCTACCGGTGTTCCCAAAGGGCCGGTTACTGTTACTGCTATCTTTTCTGCAGAAGGCAGAGCAGACAGTGCATCCACCGTTCCTTCTCCCCCATCCGCAAGAGGACGGACCACGACATTTGCGTTAGGGTCTACCTGCAAAACTGCTTCTTTGACGGCATTTCCGGCTTGAACAGAGGTCAAACTGCCTTTAAAGGAGTCAATTGCAACAACAACTTTCATAAGCTTACTCCTCTGCAACAGGCAAATTCCATTTATAGTACGCAGACAGAAACCGAATAACGATAATTTCTACAAAGCCGATAATGGTTGCCGGAATCGGACCAAGCCACCCATAAAGCAAGTAGGTCGTAATGGCGCCGGCGGCCGCAGCGCAGGCATAGATGTGCTTTCGGAAAATATAGGGAGATTCCATAGAAAAAATATCTCGCAGCACACCACCGCCAACACCGGTAACCACACCCACAAACAAGCCGACAAATAAGCTGTGATTCCCGTTATCAAAGGCAGCCACAACACCGGTAGTGGTAAAAGCCGCCAGACCAATGGTATCCATAAAGAACATCAACCGGTCAAAAACCACATTGTTTTGTCCCACTCGGTTACGAACAGCCGGAATAAAAGCCAAAATGGAACAACCAATGGCAACGGTGGTATAAACAGGGTTTGTCAGCGCCACAGGCGGCACATTACCCAAAACCAAATCCCGGACAAAGCCACCGCCTACCGCAGTAGTAACGCCCAGCATTACCACACCGAAAATGTCAAATTTCTTCTTCATCGCCACCACTGCGCCGGAAATAGCAAAGGCAATGGTACCGACAATATTCACAATAAAACTTGTAATATCCATATAGACCCCTTATTCCAGCTGGCTGGCCATCTGATGGAATTTGTAATACATACCCTTTTTCTCCAAAAGCTCCGCGTGGTTGCCTTGTTCCACAATACCCTCTTCCGTCAGCACCATAATTCTGTCTGCATTGCGAATGGTAGACAACCGGTGGGCAATGGTGATGGTCGTTCTGCCCACAGACAGCTCGTTGAGGGATTTTGCAACAGCAAACTCACTTTCGTTATCCAGTGCGCTGGTTGCTTCATCCAAAATGATAATAGGCGGATTTTTTAAGAACACACGGGCAATGCTGATACGCTGTTTTTGACCACCGGACAGCTTTACACCCCGTTCACCCACATAGGTGTCATAACCATTCTTCAGGGCCATAATAAACTCGTCTGCACCGGCTCGCTTGGCCGCTTCTATCACTTCTTCCCTGGAAGCGCCGGGTCTGCCGTAAACGATATTCTCAAAGACCGTGCCGGAGAACAAATACACATCCTGCTGAACCATACCAATGCTCTTACGCAGACTTTTCAAAGTATACTTTTTAATGTTCTGGCCATCCAGAAAAATCTCACCGTCGGTCACATCGTAGAACCGGGGAATCAGGTTGCAAAGGGTGGTTTTACCACCGCCGGACGGTCCGACAAATGCCACTTTCTCACCCTTGCGGATGCAGAAATTCAAATTTTCAAAGACCTGATTGTGGTCGTCCGGATATTCAAAGGTAACGTCCTTAAATTCGATGTTGCCCTGAGCATCTGTCAAATCTACAGCATCCGGCTCATCAAAAATCTCCACATCCGCATCCACGATCTCCACAAACCGCTCGATGCCGGTCATACCCTGCTGGAACTGTTCCGCAAACTCAATAATGCGGCGCACAGTTGCAATAAATGTGGTCACATACAGAAGATATGCCACCAGATCACCGGGGTTGATTTTACCCTTGATCATAAAGATACTGCCGACAATCACAACTGTAGAGTACATAACTCCGTCAAAAAGTCGCGTAGAGGTAGAAAACGCACCCATAAATCTGTAGGACGCTTTCTTGATGTTGAAGAAATTCTGATTGTCCTTTTCAAATTTCTCCCGTTCAATATCTTCGTTGGCAAAGGCTTTTACCACCTTTTGGCCAAGCAACGAGTCCTCAATTCTGGCATTAAGTTCACCGATCAGTTTGCGCCGTTCCCGGAATGTCTGGCGCATTTTTACATTCAAGCTTCTGCAAACCGCAAACATAATGGGAATAATCAAAAAGATAATCAAGGTTAACGGAATATTGATGCCGATCAAAATGATAAAAGACACGATACCTTTTAATCCGGCAATCAGAAATTCTTCCGGACAGTGGTGGGAAAATTCCGTCACATCAAACAGATCCGTGGTGATCCGGCCCATAATTTGGCCAACCTTGGTGTTGTTAAAATATGTATTGGACAGCTCCTGCAAATGGGAGTAAGCATCCCTGCGCATATCGGTTTCTATTTTCGTACCCATCACATGGCCGATATAAGCCATATAGTAATAGGCCGCCGAGTCGATGATTCGCAGCACGAAATACACGATACCAATACGCAAGACATAGGAAATGGTTAAGGTCGCCAGATCGTTGATGCCTGCATTGGTAATCTCGCGCATAATCAGAGGCAGCAGAATTTCGCATACAGTCGTCAACGACGCGCAGAACAAATCCAGCACCAGCGTCGGCCAGTAGTTTTTGTAATAAGGCAAAAACCGCCGTATTAAAACACTTGATGTATACTTCTTCTCTTTTTCCATAGTCCCACTCCTTATTTAGCAAAGGGTACCTGAAGCAACTTCTCAAAATCAAACAGATATGCGTTCATAGGAAATCATCATTTATACAAACAACTTATTTGCTTTTAAGTCCTTCACCAGGTTATTAAAATAGAATTCAAATCCCGCGTCATTGGGATGCAGTCTTTGATCTGCAAACAGCTTCTCATCTGTTGGAACAAATTCAAAACCGCGTATTACCGAAATGTTTCCAAAAGAGGCCGTGTGCGTTTGCAAAATCTTCTCCACATCAGAAAAGCTTCCAAAAGATCGGTCTTCACACATCTCTTTTCGCCAAATTGGTGTGATGACAAGCGTTCTGACATTGGGGTAATTCTTATGCAGATTCGAGAAAAAATCTCTGCAATTGCATATAAATTCCTCTTTGGTACAACGATTCCAATCGTTTGTTCCATAGGCAACAGTAATATAATCCGGTACAAAATCTTCTTTGGTAGCCGCCAGAGCCGGAAAGAACACCTCTCCACCAATGGCTTTGTTGTACTCCTCTGCTTCCAAAAAATCTGCCAATTTCGAAGCATATCTGTTAGACGGAGATAATGCATCATACCCCTGGGTAATGGAATCGCCAAAACAAAGGAGCTTCTTCTTTGGTTTGACGGGCGCAATGATTGCACCATCGTCCAAAGACATCTGCTGCAATACTATCTCTACCGACCAGGGAAAATAGATGCACACCGTCTTTTCGCCTTTTCCAAGAGAAAACTCCTTGGAAAATTCTCCATAGGCAAAGGAATCTTTTGTGTAATTTCGGTTTGTATCTAACCCGGAATAATTATTTAAATCATCCAGCTTTTCTCCATTTACGAACACATCTATGGCAAAATAGCTTCTGCTGCTGCCATAGCCGGTTTGTACCTTCAAAAAAAGAGAGTCGCTGTTCGTTCGAAAGTGCATACGCACACCGGCAGAAGAAAAGGATTTGTTGTAAAACTCTTCTTTCAGGCGCTTGTAAAGTTCTTGCTGCTGCTCGGTAAAGCGATAGAAATGAATGCCGTCCGCTTGCTGCTTAATTTCGACTGCACCGAGGGTGATCTGTGAAATTTGTTGCAGATTCAAATCCATTCTCCACACCAACTATCCTTGAATTCTTGTCGCAAAACGCATTATTATTTATAATAACATATCCAATAAGCGACTGCAAGACAAAACATTT
>JAGBVD010000042.1 GCA_017630495.1 Oscillospiraceae bacterium | reverse complement strand
GGTGTTGCCAAAATTGACGGCTGCGCAGTGTTCATCCCCAATGCCATTGCCGGGGAGCGGTGTATGGTGCGCATCGAAAAGGCGCAAAAGACTTGGGCCGCCGGTAAGATAACGGAAATTTTGGAAAAATCCCCCCACCGGATCAACCGGGAATGCCCGGTTGCCAAGCTGTGTGGCGGCTGTGATTTCTGGCATATGGACTATGCAGAGGAGACCCGGCTGAAAGCGGACCGGGTGCGGCAGGCTCTGGCACGGCTGGCCGGTGAGGAAGTGAAGGATTTGCCCATCCTTTCCGCCCCCACCTGCTATGGCTACCGCAACAAGGCCCAGTACCCGGTTTCCAGCCAAAAGGGAAGAGTCTATGCCGGCTTTTTCCGGGCAGGCACCCACAGCGTGGTGGAAAATGAACGATGCCTGATTTTGCCCACGGAGGCGGATATGGTCAAAAAGCAAGTGGTAGATTATGTAAACCACTATCGCATCTCCGCATACGACGAAACCACGGGCAAAGGCCTTCTGCGCCATATCTATGTCCGCCGGGGCGCGGTCTCGGAGCAGGTGCTGGTGTGCCTGGTGGTCAACGGCAGAAAACTGCCCCATACTGAGGATTTAATTGAGCGATTAAAGAAAGTGCCCGGTTTTACCAGCCTGGTCCTTTCCGTCAATACCAAGCCGGGTAACACTGTTTTGGGGGCGGAGATGATCCCCCTTTACGGTCCGGGATATATCGAAGATACCCTGTGCGGCCTGCATTTCCGGCTGTCCCCCCACTCTTTTTATCAGGTCAATCACCACCAAGCCCAGCGGCTGTACGAAGCGGCCATCGCCCAGGCGGAAATCACCAAGCAGGATCTGGTGCTGGATCTTTACTGCGGTGTCGGCACCATTACTTTGGCAATGGCCAAGGCTGCCGGTAAGGTCATCGGCGTGGAGGTGGTGGAGCAGGCGGTGCAGGATGCCAAAGAAAATGCCGCACGTAACGGCGTAGAAAATGCGGAGTTTTTCTGCGGTGACGCCGGCAAAGCGGCGCTGGAACTGGAAGCGCAGGGCGTCCGCGCAGATGTGGTGGTAGTAGACCCACCCCGGAAGGGTTTAAACAGCGACACCATTGAAGCCCTGGTCCGGATGGCGCCCCGGCGCATCGTCTATGTGTCCTGCGACCCGGCCACTATGGCCCGGGATGTAGCACTGCTGAAGGAAAAAGGCTATTGCCTGAAAAACGCAATGGCCGCGGATCTGTTCCCCCGCTGCGCCCATATAGAGACGATAGTGTGTTTGTCCAAACTCGCAGACACCCACATCGAAATGGAGATCGACCCCGAAGAACTGGACACAATCACCGCAAAGATATCTCCCACATATCCCGAGATAAAGGCGTATGTTTTAGAACATCACGGCTTAAAAGTCTCCAGCCTTGCCATTGCCCAAACCAAAAAGAAATGCGGCTTGGAGGTTGGCGAGTGCTACAACCTCCCCTCGGGACACGGCAGACCGCCCACAAACCTAACCCCCGAAAAAGAAACTGCTATTCGCGAAGCTTTCCGTTATTACGGAGTTGTCTAATGAGCAAATCGGCACCCATATTTGGGTGCCGATTTGTTTGTTCCTAGGTTTTAGCGTGATTGTCTTTCGTACAGCAGATTAATCAACCCCTGTACTGTGCGGTATGCTTCGCAATCAAGTGAGGACAATTTTGCCATAGTGTCGTCCATTTGCTGCTTGTTCCGTTTCCCGTAAAGGATGTAGTCAGAGGTAACATCCAGAGAGGTGCATAGATTGGCAAGATTTTCAGGGCGAACGGCCTTTTTGCCCAGTTCAATACAAGAAACTGTTTGCAGGCTGACACCCATTTTATCGGCGAGCTGTTCCTGCGTCAAATGCATAGTTTTTCTTTGCTCTGCGATCCTTAGACCCATTTTTACTAAAAAAGTATCATATGTCATTATGCCGCCTCCTTTTTGTTTATTTTATAGAATTTTCGCTGATTTTATAACCAACCATAGCAATAAACTATTGACAAACTAAAACTATGGTTGTAAAATGGTGTGGAATCAAACAAAAAGGAGAGATACTCATATGAAAAACCCCGCATTGCGTCCCCTCATCAAAGATGTACTCATTATTGGCATACTAGGCGGTTTTATGGCCTTCGTCCTTGGCTCTGCTGCTAGTGTCGGTGCTGGCTGGACTTGGGCAGAAACCTTTGTGTTGCTTGCTGTCACAGGAATCCCTTTTGGTTGGCGTTGGGCAAAAAAGATGTTTGTTGCTGTTTCAGTCAAAGGCTTCTTCATTAAAGTGCTGTGGGCAGCATTGTTGGGTTGTATTGCTATTTTTGTAGTAGTAATTGGCGATATAATCCGTTTGATCAAGTCAACAAAAGAAACCCCTGTCGAGTGATTGAGATTATTGGGAAATAGTTATTAGAATATAACCTAATTATAGCGGGAGAACTGCCTAAGCTTGTAGTTCTCCCGCTGTTTTACTGTCCTAGTCCTTGGTTGCTGCCACCCAATACTAATGGCTCTGCCGTTAGTAATATTGGGTTATTGCCATTGGCAAGCTCCTTTTGCTTAATCGTCTATATTATCCTTAAACTTATAAAAAGGAGCATGACAATGGAAATTGAAAACAAAGTAACAATCGCAACCCACAACGGTAGCCAAGTGGCGCGGCAGCACAACCTCCGTAATCCCAAGGTTATCTGCAAAGAAGACCATATCGATCCCAATGGGCATTTTGAAGTATGGCTGGACGAAGACCCCAAGGTAGCCTATGAACGGCTGTTCGGTGAAGCTGTGCGAGCCTACAACGCCAAGCAGAAAAGAGAAGATCGCCAAATCACCGACTACTACAAGCAGATTTGCGAGGACAGCAAGAAAAAGCCTGTTTATGAGCTAATCATCGGCATCTATGGCAAGAAAGTAGACGGCACACCGATATGCAGCAAAAACGACGGCAGACGAATCCTGCGAGCCTTCACCGAAGACTGGGAAAGACGGAATCCCAATTTGAAGCTCTGCGGCTTGTACTACCACTGCGACGAATCCGTCGGCGTGAACGGCAGTCAAGTAGGTCATGTACATATTTCGTATATACCTTACGGGAGTGGATTCTGTCGAGGACCCTCTGTGCAATCATCCTTATCTCGTTCGTTGGAACAGCAAGGTTTTCAATCACAAGGAATGAACAACACTGCACAAATGCAGTGGGAGGCAAGGGAGAATCAATTTCTAGCAACCCTCTGCACCCATGCTGGCTTTGAGGTTGTGCGTGGCAAAGGCAGCAAGGAGCATTTGGACACAGCCACCTATAAAAAGGTCAAGGAGCTGCAGGAGCTAAAGGAACGGCAAATGACCTTGGCACAGGATATTGCCAAAAAGGAACAGGAGTATGCCGAAATCCAAGATAGCTACGAAACGCTCAAAGCACAAAAATCTCTATCCCAAGCAGTTCTGGAAGCTTATGACGGGGGAGAGCTGGAAATTGAGGTGCAACGCACCCCAGCCAAAACCAACCCTATCACCAAGCAGACAACCCCTGCCCAAGTGACAATGGCGGAGGCGGATTATCTCGTGCTGAAGGAGCGAGCTGCCGCAAGCTCGTGGATTCGCAAGGCTATGGAAGATTTGAAGTACCTTGGTGCAAAGTTGACCCGAGAGCTGAATCAGCGCCGCCGAGTGACAGAGCTGCAAGAGCGAGCTGCATCAGCCGAGATAGCCGCACGAGCAGCAGAGGTTGATCTTGCCAACGCAAGAGCCGAAATTGCCGATCTGCAACAACAAGCTCGTGAGCAGCAAGATTGGATGGAGCAGCAGACTACACGCAGCGGCAAAACCATTTGGGAGTTTTTTGTGGATTTCATCACCAAGCAAAGAGAACGGGATTACATAGAGCATAGTGAAAGAGAATAATCAAATTGAGCAGGTGTGTTCTTCGTGAATGCACCTGCTTTCTTGCTTTTGCCCGTCAAACACATATCTGTTTCCCAAATTTGCCGGGCCACATAGATGGCACGGCATTGGGACAGATATGTGGCACAAAAAAGACGGCCAAGCTTGCCGCTTGACCATCTTTCGCAAGGTCTTGAGTTGTGGAAGAAATGGACATACTGCTCCCTTGATTTCTCAAGAGAGCAGTACAAAAGTGACCCAAGGTCTTTGAGCGTCTCATCCCCTATGCGTTTATTTTAGCCGATTTCTGTGCGGCGAACAACTTACACAGGATTTTGCTTTCCCTACTGCCCATACGCCTCTCGACGCATGGCGTAAGCCTTTTTACAATCGTCCGTCTGATTGCTGCTTTCGCTTTGCTTACTCCGTCGCATTGCTTATACCTATCACAAAACGACCATCGCACCCGAGAGCGTCGGCATGGTAACCGTGGCAACTCTACTATATGACAGTCCAGTCCGCCATATAGATTTGTCAATCGGGGTTTGACCTTTATGGATACCGAAAACTTTAACTTCTCCCATTTCAAGGAGATATGTATGATTTTGTTTCCTTTTCATACTGACACACCATGTGAACCACACTTTCAGGTCATGGGAAAGAACGACCAAGGGCATGAGGCTGATTTCTTGCGGTGGAGCCTACCCGAGCAGTTTATAGAGATGCTGCTTGCTCTTTTTATCGGGACAAGGGTTGACTACTGGCAATTTTGACCGCCCACAAATAACACCGATATAAAGTCAATAATCGTCGCAACCTCGCCTCAATATTGCGACCCCAATCTATGCAGCCATAGATCACTATCCCGACGAGTTCCAGTTTGGTGTTCAACTTGATTCTTATCAACAAGCCAATACAAGTCCCTATTTAGTTGTATCATCAGTATAGACGATAAAAAATCCGCAAATTGGACGGGCGAAGAGTGTAGAAAATCACCCCCTTTTTTGGCCTGTTTTTCTACACCGATTACCAGGGTCG
>JAGBVD010000041.1 GCA_017630495.1 Oscillospiraceae bacterium | reverse complement strand
TCCTTCCTGGGTGCAGTGGGCAACGACGGAAACGGTGAGATGCTTATACATTGCCTGGAAGACAACGGTGCAGTTTTCAAGGGTTTGCGTATGGAGAATACCCCCACCGGTGTTGCCGTGATTACTGTTGTAAACGGCGATAACTTCATCCTGCTGGACCCGGGTACCAATGGAAAGCTCACTCCAGAAATCATCGAAGAAAATGCCCACATCATTGCCAAAAGCGATTACTGCGTGCTGCAGCTGGAGATTCCTATAGATTCCATTTGCAAGGTCTGCCAAATTGCAAAAGCAAATGGCACAAAAGTCGTTTTGAATCCCGCCCCTTATCAAGCCTTGCCTACTGCTCTTTGCCGGCAGATCGACTATCTGATTCCCAACGAGCACGAGGCTTTTGATATGACCGGTATTTGTCCGGACAGTGAGGAAAACTGCATAAAAGCAGTGCAAGCGCTGCGGCAAATGGGCATCCCCAATGTGATCATCACATTGGGCGAAAAGGGCTGTGTTTATAACGACGGTGAAGAAATCCTCTTCTGCCCGGCCGAAAAGGTCACCGCAGTAGACACCACCTCCGCCGGAGACAGCTTCATTGGCGCAGTGGTCACCAAGCTGCAAGCCGGCAATAGCATTTCCCAGGCGGTGCGCTACGGCACCAAGGTAGCGGCTATCACCATCAGCCGTCCCGGCGCTGCCAAGTCCATACCCTTCCGGCACGAGATCCGGGAATAACCTTTGCCGGTGTCCACAAAATACATCAGGTCTGTGAAAGAAAACGCCAAATAAAGAAAGCGGCAAGTCAGGCAGCACTTCCCAAGGAAGTAAGGCCCCTAATCTTGCCGCTTTTTCTTTTTCTCTTTTAGTTTCTGCATCATATTTCGCAGAATGCCCAGTGTCTTTTCATCCTTTGGGAACAGCCACCGGAGCAAAAAGATCGCAATGATCAGCGTAACGATCTTTTCCGGGGTGAAGGGAAACCACAAGAAAGCCAGGTAAGCCCCCGCCACCGCCTGCATCCAGGCAATATCCCAAACAATGCCAATGCCCATCAGCATATAGGACCAGCCGTTTGTAACGATCCAGGCCAATCCCACGCACAAAAGCAGCCTGGGATTGGCAAAAAACCATAGAAACTTCGTAATCTTCTCTTTCAGAATATGTAGCTTGACCTTCTTTTGTTCGTCCAATGTGCACTCCCTTTACTTTTTCACCGTTTCATTGATCAGTTGAATCGTATCTGCAAAGCGTTCTTCCGGCCTCTGGCAGCCAAATATGCCAACCACATACTGCTTGCTCCCTCTTTCAAAAGAGGACATCAAACAGCTTCCTGCGGACAGGGTCTGTCCGGTTTTTAAACCTGTGACAATCGGGCAGTAGTATTCGGACTCCGGGTTGATCAACGCATTGGTATTTTTCCACTTTTTCTTGGTGCCGTTTTCAAAGGTCACCTTCGCCTGGGCCATCTTGGCATAGGTCATAATGGTCTCATTTTCTACAGAGAGTTTTCCCAAAATCGCCATGTCCGCCATCGTAGAATAGTGATTTTTGTGATGGTAGCCGTCGGGATTTGTAAAGTGCGTGCCGGTCATACCCAAACTTTCCGCCTGGCTGTTCATCTCCTCCAAAAATGCATCCAAAGCCGTCTGGGCGCTGGCAGAGTCGTCTTCCAGGAGCTTGCGGCCGGTTTCCACAGCCAATATGTAAGCCGCATCGTTGCCGCTGGGAAGCAGCATTCCCTGCACCAGCATTTCCACCGTCAACTTGTCGCCCTTTTGAATCTCCGCAACCGAGGAGCCTTCCTTCACAAAGTCCAGCGCCGCGCCGGCGGTCACCACCGTCTCCGGCTGCAAATACTGTAACACAATATACGCGGTAAACAGCTTCGTAATGCTGGCCGGATATAGTTTTCCGGTCTCCTCGCCCTTCATAACCGTCAATTCCCCTGCCTGGCAGTCATAGACAAAAGCCTTCAGTGCGGTTAGCTCCCTGTCCTCCGGGAACTCCATCCAGGTGATCTCCACCTCCGGTTCCGTCGGTACGGTGGTTTCCGTCTGGGTCGTTTGAGCCGTTGTCTGGGTAGTGCTGACGCTGTCCGAAAGTGCAGGCTCTGCTGTTCTGCCGGGCAATGTTACAAGGGCCATTACCGCTGTCAGTAAAATCATGATCAGCAGGAGAAATTCAAGCCCAAACCATCTTTTCATAGTCTTTCCTCCTTGCAGGATATCTCTATTATACATATATTTTGACAAAAAGGAACTGTCATTTTTTGTTTTTCGACAAAAACTTTTCCGCAATTGACAGGTTGGAAAAAAACCGATATAATTTCCCCGGAGGAAAACAGTATGGATATTGAAAACGCAAAGAAAATACTGTCCCAAGGCACTCATACCTGCGTTTTGTGCCGCGGGGAAGACACCGTTTGCAGCAATGCCCGGGGTGTAAAGCCGCTGCTGGATCTTTGGGACTCCGGCACAGATTACTCCGGCTACAGTGCCGCAGATAAGGTCGTTGGCAGGGCCACTGCCTTTTTGTACTGCCTTCTGGGTGTCAAAAGCCTTCACGCCCAGGTCTTAAGCAAGCCTGCGCTGCAGGTGCTGGAAAATGCCCGGATATCCATCACTTGGGACACCCTTGTGGAGGGCATTCGCAACCGGGAAAACACCGGCCCCTGCCCTATGGAATACGCCACCCGGGATGTACAGACACCGCAGCAGGCCCTGGAGGCCATCCGTCAAACCCTCCAAGCGCTCCAATCTTGACTTTTTTGTGAGATTGTCATATAATCTGCTTAATTTCATAGGACAGTTCGAAACCATCCTGTCGTAGGGTAGAACGACAAATCCGAACACGCCTGAAAGCGGCAGATTTCGGTGCTTTTTGTCCTATTGTGTCTTGCAAGGCTGGGATGTATTTGCGAGTATTTTAACGAAGATAGAGCGAAAATCCTCCTTTGTAAAACGTATTTGGATTTGTCGCTCTACCCTCAATAAAACTAGGGAATTTTGATGGGCGTGTTGCGCCCATTTTTGGGCAAGATGGGTAGGCTGTACCCATCTTTTTATTTTGGAGATCATTATGAATCAGAAAACACGATTTCTTGCGCACAGCGCCTTGATTGCCGCTCTGTATGCCGCATTGACCCACCTGCAAAACCTGCTGCTGCCCGGCTCTGCTACCTGGGCGATCCAGTTTCGCGCATCGGAAGCACTTTGCGTGCTGGCGCTGTTTACTCCGGCGGCCATTCCGGGTCTGACCGTCGGTTGCCTTTTATTTAACATCACCTTTGCCGGAACACTGCCGCTGGATTTCCTTGTAGGCACCGGGGCCACCCTTTTGGCCGCAGGCAGTATGTATTTTCTGCGCAAAGCTACTGTCAAAAGCTATCCCCTTTGGGCAATGGTTATGCCGGCACTTTGGAACAGCCTTTTGGTCGGTTGGGAGTTAAGCGTTTACATCGGTGGTGGCTTTGCCCTCAACGCCTTTTATGTTTTCGTTGGCGAGATCGCCGTTTTGCTGACACTGGGCAGTGCCCTTTTCTACGGCCTGAAAACCCGGGGTCTGGATAAACGGCTCTTTGGTTGATAATCGTCTTTCTTTGTGGTAAGATAAAGGCGGAGTGATATAGATGATAGATTTTCAACCCTTTGACATTCACAACAAATCAGCCTACGATCAGTTTTTGCAAAATTCCGGAGAACGGGGCTGCGAATACAGTTTCGTCAATCTCTATTTGTGGGGACGGCAGCGCGCTGCATTTCTAAAGGATCATTTGGTATTCTTTTCCCAATTTGACCGAAAAAGTGTTTACCCCTTCCCGGTAGGCACTGATGACAAAAAACCGGTGCTGGATGCCATTATCCAGGATGCCAAAGAGCGGGGTATTCCCTGCCGTCTGACAGGCCTTACCCAGGACGACTGCGCCCTTTTGGAAAAGCTGTATCCCGGGAAGCTGCGCTACCATTTCGACCGGAACTCCTTTGACTATGTTTACGACATCAACGATCTTGCAGACCTGAAGGGCAAGAAATTCCAGAAAAAGCGCAACCACTTGAACCGTTTCCGTGCAGAAAACCCTGATCATCTTTTACAGCCGATCACCCGGGAAAATATCCATTTGGTGGAGAATCTGGTGATGAAATGGTACGACCTGCGACGGCAGTCTGACCCACACGCGGATTTTCATATGGAGCAGGCAGCCTTAAAAAAAGCTTTGACGCAGTATGATCTTTTGGGTTTGGAGGGCCTTGTTTTGTATGTGGCAGGAGAGCCTGTCGCTATGACCATTGGCTCCCGGCTGAATCCAAACACCTTCGATGTCCATTTTGAAAAAGCCCTGGATATTGCCGACGGTGCATACCCTGCCATCAACAACGGCTTTGCCCGGTACCTGCGGGAAAAGTATCCGGATGTGCAGTTTTTGAACCGGGAAGACGATATGGGCCTGGAGGGTCTGCGAAAGGCAAAGCTTAGCTATAATCCCCACCATATGGTGGAGAAAAGCTGGGCGCACCTTTTGGAGGACGGCTATGATTATTAAAAAACCCATACCGGAGGATATTTCCGCCCTGCGGGAGCTTTGGAAGGAAGCCTTTGAAGACACCGACACTTTTCTGGACAAGTTCTTTTCTGCCGGGTTTTCCGCTGACCGCTGCCGCATATTGACAGTGAAGGGGCAGCTGGCCGCGGCCCTTTACTGGTTTGACTGCAGCTGGAACGGCAAAAAGGTCGCTTATCTCTACGCAGTAGCCACCAAAAAAGCCTTCCAGGGACAAGGCCTTTGCCGCGCACTCATAACCGACACCCACAACCATTTAAAACAGCTAGGCTACCGGGGCGCAGCGTTAGTACCGGCAAATGCAGGTCTTTTCTCCCTTTACGGAAAATTCGGCTATGAAAGCTTTTGCCCGATGACAACGCATACCATCGCGCCGGGAAAGGACAAGGCCGCCCTTTCTTCCATATCCTGGGAAGATTATGAAGCCTTACGAAGACCTTATCTGCCGGAAAATACCCTTTTGCAGGAAGGGAAAACCTTGGCATTTTTAAGCACCTTCGCCCGGTTCTATCGGGGTGAAAACTGCCTTCTTTGCGGCTATGAGGAAAAGGGTAGCTTTTCTGTCTGCGAATACTTTGGCAGTGAAGACCGCTTGCCGGAAATTGCCGCCGCCTTCGGTACGCATATAACTGTTCGCCTGCCCGGCGGCAGCAACAGCGCAATGTATTACCCCCTGGATTCTTCGGCAGATCTACCCGCCTATTTAGGCCTTACCCTGAATTAAAAGCCACGATTTGTAAAATCGTGGCTTTTGTTATTTGCAATACAAATGGCAGGCGCAGAAGTGGCCCGGCTCTACTTCCAGCCACGCGGGATGATTTTGCGTACAGACATCCATTGCATGGGGACAGCGGGTGTGAAATTTGCACCCGGAGGGTGGGTCTGCCGGGGAAGGAAGGCTGCCCTGCAGCACAACCCTTTGCATCTTGTGGGCCGGGTCAGGAATGGGGATGGCAGAGAACAGCGCCTTGGTATAAGGGTGCAGCGGTTTTGCAAACAGCTTTTGTGTGGGGGCGTACTCCACCAGACTGCCCAAATACATCACTCCCACCGTGTCGGTGATATGCTCCACCACCGAAAGGTCGTGGGAGATAAACAGATAGGTCAGATTTTCCTGCCGCTGCAATTCCTTCAGCAAATTGATGATCTGGGCCTGCACCGACACATCCAGGGCCGAAACCGGCTCATCGCATACGATAAATTCCGGTTTTAATGCCAATGCCCGGGCAATACAAATTCTCTGCCGCTGTCCGCCGGAAAATTCGTGGGGATAGCGGTTTTTGTGAAAGGGCTGCAGGCCGCACCGCTCCATAATGGTGTCAATATATCCGTCCAGCGCCCGTTTTTCCACCAGCTTATGCTCCCGGACCGCCTCGGTGATGATCTCCCCCACCGGCATTCTGGGGGACAGACTGGAAAAGGGGTCCTGATAAATGATCTGCATTTTCGGACGCAGGTGACGCAGCTGACTTTTGGACAAGCTGTATATTTCCCTGCCGTTAAAAACCACATTGCCACCGGTTTTCTCTCCGGAAAGGCGGAGGATCATCCGCCCGGTGGTGGTTTTTCCGCAGCCGGACTCCCCCACCAAGCCCATTGCCGTACCCCGCCGGATGGAAAAGCTGACACCGTCCACCGCTTTCACTGCGCCGCCGCCTTTGATCGGGAAATACTTTTTCAGGTTTTCAACTACCAGAATGTTTTCCATCTGCATCCTCCCTGGGAAAGGCCCGGTAACAGCTTACAATATGGGTGTCGGACAGCTGAATTTGGGCCGGATATTGTCCGTCGCAATCTTCGGTTTTTGTATCACATCGGTCACGAAAATAGCAATAATCAGGCATATTGATAGGATTTGGCACTTTTCCACCGATGGTATACAGCGACTCCACGGGCCTTCCCACCACCGGTTTGGATTTCATCAGGCCGATGGTATAAGGATGGGCGGCCTGATAGAATATCTCCTCCACTGTCCCCTGTTCCACTACCCGGCCGGCATACATCACCACCACAAAATCCGCCATTTCCGCCACCACGCCCAAGTCGTGGGTGATGAGCAAAACCGCGCTGCCCAGCTTATCCTTTAAGCTTTTCAGCAGCTCAAGAATTTGCGCCTGAACGGTCACATCCAGCGCTGTTGTAGGCTCGTCGGCAATGACCAGCTTGGGGTTGCAGGAAAGGGCCATTGCGATCATCACCCGCTGGCGCATACCGCCGGAAAGGTTGTGGGGATACATTTCGTACACACCCTTACCATTGGCAATGCCCACCATATCCAAAAGCTTGATAGCGTGCCGCTTTGTGGCACGCTTTTTCTCGTGAAGCTCCAGCACCTCCTGCAGCTGTTTGCCGATGGTCATCACCGGATTGAGCGCCGTCATTGGCTCTTGAAAAATCATCGACACCGCTTTTCCCCGGAGCTTTTCCATTACATTTTCCGGGGTCTTGGCAATGTCATAGGCGCAATCTCCCAAATTCAGGCGTATTGCACCGCCTACCACCTGCCCCTGAGGACGCTGCAAAAGCTGCATCACCGAAAGACCCATTGCAGACTTGCCGCAGCCGGACTCCCCCACCACAGCAACCGTCTTTCCCATTGGCACATCAAAGCTCACACCGTCGGAGGCCTGCACAACCCCTGCATCCGTAAAAAAGCAGGTGCGCAGCTCTTCGATCTCCAGGGCATTGCGGCTATCGCGCATTTGGGTCAGATATTGACTTTGGGGCACTTTTTTTGCCAGACGGCGCTTTTCCAAAAGCATTTGCTCTTTTCTCGTCATAACTACCTCTTCATTTTGGGGTCAAAAGCATCCCGCAGGCCGTCACCCACAAAATTAAATCCCAGCACCGCCAGCACCAGACAAATACCGGCCGGAAGCCACACAAACCAGTAGGAGGTCAACACATGGGCATTGGACACATCATTCATAATGTTACCCCAGGATGCAAAAGGAAACTTGACACCCAGGCCCAAAAAGGACAGCGTGGCCTCGGTCAAAATGGTAGAGCCAAGACTCATCGTGCAGACAACGATCAGCTGGGGGATCACATTGGGCAGCAAATGGCGAAAGATTCTCCGGCTGACCCGCAGACCGCTGGATTCTGTGGCAGTCATAAATTCCTGTTCCCGGAGGGATAGAATTTGACCTCGCAGCAACCGGGCAATTCCCGGCCAGCCTAAAAGACCCAGGATCAGCATCAGCAGCAGCATTCGTTTTTGAGGCTCCACCCGTAAAGCATCCATTGCCGCCCCTAAAATAATCAGTACCGGTGTAGACGGCACACAGTAAAACACATCCACAACACGCATAATCAAGTTGTCCACCCAGCCACCGAAATAGCCGGCCACACCGCCCAAAACCATTCCAATCGTCCCGGAGATCAGCACCACAAGAAAGCCGATCACCAAGGACACTCTGCCACCGTACATCAGCCGGGTGAGCATATCCATTCCGTTCTTATCTGTACCCAACGGATGCGCCCGGGAAGGACTTGCATAGGCATCCCAAACCCGGGTAAGGGTCTCTTCCTTTACCGACCACAGCTTACCGGTAGGCTCATAGGAAAGCGTAAAGGTGCGGCTTTTCCCTTTTTCTTCATAGGTAAAGGTTTTTTTGTCATTTTCAATGGCATCTGCCACCTGCCGGCGAAAGCTTTGGCTGATTTGCACCCCTTCTGCCCTGGCCTGGACAATAAGACGGCTGATCTGTCCCAGTTGCTGATCCCCCCGGTACACCCCACCGTCCTGCAAACGGTACTCTCCCACCGAAGTCTGACCGTTTGCGTAGGCCTTCAGCACCCTATAATGAAAGGCATTGCCCATCACTTGCCCATAAAAGATATCCTTGCAAGCAAAGCCAATCAAAGAATCTCCTACCGATATCTCATAAAAATCTGTACCGGTCTGACCCAGGGTGTACCGGGTGTTCTGATAGGAAAGGCTTTCCTGCTTTCGTTGCAGCGCCAGCAGCATTTGGGCCTGCAAAACCGGGTCTATGGTCTGCCCGGGCGCCGGGTGAAAACGAAAAGCTTCATTGACGCTCACCCCGGCGAAGGCCTTTTGCTGCAGCTCCTGCCGGTAGAACACCTGCTCCTGGCCGTAGGGGATCAGCGCGCCGCCCACAAAGGAAAATAAGAACATCATTGTCAAGATCACCAAGCCTGCCACCGCCAAGCGGTTACGGAAAAACCGTCTGGCGGTCAGCGTGCCGGGCGAAAGGGTTTTGATCCTTCGGTCGTCCTCCAAAGGCAGGTTTTGCTGATCTTTCTCATTTGGCATTCCATCACCCCAGCCTTACCCGCGGGTCTACCACCGCGTACAAAATGTCAGAAAGCAGATTTCCCAGCAGCGTCAGCGCCGCCAAAAATGTCAGATAGAACATCGAAAACGGGATGTCCCCTGCCACCATCGCCTGATAGGAGGTATAACCGATGCCGGGAATAGCAAAAAGCGTTTCCGTGATCAGCGCACCGGCAAACAGTCCCGGCAGGCTGCCGCCGATAATGGTCACCAAAGGAATCAGCGTATTGCGAAAGGCGTGATTCAGAATGACCCGGCGGTTACGCAGGCCCTTGGCCCGGGCAGTGCGGATATAATCCGCCTGGAGCACCTCCAGCATATTGGTCCGGGTGTGGCGCATCAGCGACCCCACAGAAACCACCACCAGTGTTATAATCGGCAGCACCAGATGGGCGGCCATATCCCAGAATTTCCCCCAAGGGGAAAGGTTTGGATAATCCCGCCCCACAAGGCCGAACAGATCAAACCAACCCAGCTTAACGGAAAACACCAGCTTCAGCACCGTGGCAAAGAAAAAGGTGGGCAGAGAGATGCCGATCAGCGCACCGGCAGTAATGGCATAATCCCGACGGCTATACTGTTTGGATGCTGCCAGAATTCCCAAAGGCACGGCGATCAAAATTTCCAAAACCAGCGCAATCGCCCCCATCACAAAGGAGATGCCGATCACCTGGGAAAACTTTTGGGTCACCGGGACGGCAAATTTCCAGCTGTCGCCAAAATTGCCGGTGAGCAAATTCTTCAGTTGGACAAAATATCCCTGCACCAAACCCACATTTAAGCCGTATTGTTCGTTAAGCTGTGTCACCCAAACATCATAAGGCTTTGCGCCGGGAGCTTGGGAAAGCTGGATGGCCATAGTCTCCACATAAGAAGCCGGCAGTGATCGCAGCAGCGCATAAATGATAAACATCACCACCAGCAAAATTCCCACAGAAATACCCAGCCGTTTCAAAATATACTTTCCCATATTTTTATTTCAGCTGCAGCAATTCAATGTCGTTTTCCCAACCCCAGAAGGTGGTCATATCCGGTGTCAAGGTGTTGATATCGATCCGACGGGTGGAAAAGATCACAGTGTTTTGCCGCTGATACACCGGGATCTCCACCGCCCAGTCGTTGATGATCTCCAGGCACTGCCTATACAGCAGCTTTCGGTAGGCCTGGTCCGTGGATTGCCGGGCCAGCAAAATCAGCTCGTCCAATTGCTTGTCCTTCAAATGGTAGGACTTTTCGTTGGAGCTGCCCTGGCTGTGATAGACCTGGTACATATCCGGATCGGAGGACGCGCCCCAGGCCATAGCAAACAGCTCTGCCGTACCGGCATTGACCGCATTGCTCAGTTCTGAAAAGTTGGAAATATCCGTAACGATCAAGTCAAAACCGATAGTTTTTAAGGCTTCCGATGCCAAAGTCAGCGCCATAAAGGTGGGGTGGTCACCGGTACCGCCGGCCCCTATCAGCACCTCATAGGACATAGCCGCGCCAGCCGGAGCGGAAACCACTTTCCCGTTTTCCACTGTATACCCGGCTGCCCGGAAAAAGCCTAAAGCCGCCTGCCTGGCGGCATCGTATTTTTCCTCTGCCGACATATCCGCCCGGTAAACAGGCGCGCCATTGACATCCAGAGAAAATGCCGCCCGATACCCCTCGTCCGTCACCCGGGGCGCAGCCCAGGAGGTGTCCGAGATGGGATAGTTGATCACATTGGCATACTCTCCATAATAGGAGTCCACCGCCACATCCCGGTAAACAGCGATCACCGTGGCAATGGCTTTGCGCAGATTCTTGGATTGGTCCGAGCCGGGCGCACCGTTGACACACACATTTTTCGCATTCATACCGATATAGCCGTAACCTAAATTGGATACCATATGGGTGGTCAGCACCTTTCCGGAAATCTCACCACCGTTGGCATTTTGAATCGCCTTTGCCATTTCCACCGAGTAGGACGGGTCGGCAATATCCAGCGTACCGGCCACAACGCCTGGCACTTTGTCTGCGTCCTGCCCCTCTTTAAACTGGATAAATCTTGTCTTTGGTTTGCCCTTCCAGTAATGCTCGTTGGCCTCCAACGTAACTGTGCCGCCCTGGAAACTGACAAATTTGTAAGGGCCGCCGCCCATGGGTTTTGTGGTTACAGACTTTACATGGGAAAGATCGCCTTTTGGAAAACCAAACCGGTTATTTTCATAATCATACAGCTCCTCCTGCCCGTAGTAGTGCAGGGGAACTACCGCAGTAACAAAATCATAAATTGCCGTGGCAGAAACCTCTGTCAGCACGATGCGCATACTCATATCCGAGGTCTTTTGAATGCCGGAAATGTTGGGTGTTTCCGGATTCTCCCGATAGTCGCTCAAACCCTGAATGGGCATAGAGTAGGTGGTCATAATGCCGTCATAGCTGGGGTCCAGCGGCACATATAAAGAGAAAATCACATCGTCAATATCTACAGCAGTACCGTCAGAGAATTTGACCCCATCTTTCAAGGTAAAATCGTAATACACGGTACCGTCTGCATTTTCCGTTATGGTGCAATCGGCGATGCCCCGGTAGGTATAGTCCGTACCGTTGTGATTGCGCACCTCGCCGTCAATGCCCTTCAGCACCACTGCCCCGTCCCGGTCTGTACCCAAAAGGCTGAAATGCACCAGGCTGATCACATCATTTTCATAGGAATTGGTGTAAAAAAACGGAGAAAACTTTCCGTCAAAATTCAGCGTTCCCACCACCAGCGTTTCCGTGCTTTCGGTGGACGGGTCTGTGGGTGTGTTGGGCGTCCTGCCACAGCCGCCAAGGGCCACCACCACACAAATGGACAATAACACGCATACAATCTTTTTCATAGCGCACCTCCCGTAATTGTCTATACTATTTGTCTTATGGGTGTTTTTTATCCCTGCTGATATTGAAAAAACTGCGCTTTTCGCGTATAATAAAAGAAAATCCACAGGAGGTGGCTTATATGAATATAGAAACATTAAAACAAAAATTGGACGCGGAAAAATATGTCTACGATGATACGCTCCTGACGGTCCTGTCCGTTGCTTTGCAGTTGGGCCGCCCGCTGCTGGTAGAAGGCGCTGCCGGTGTGGGCAAGACAGAAATTGCCAAGGTAATGGCGGCAGCGCTGGACCGGGATCTGGTGCGGCTGCAATGCTATGAAGGTTTGGATGAAAGCAAAGCCCTTTACGAATGGAATTATCAAAAACAGTTGCTTTCCATTCAGGTCAATATGGGCACAACCGACAGCGATACGCTGACCAAAAGTCTGTTCGGCAATGAGTATCTTTTGGAGCGGCCGCTGCTGCAATCCATCCGCTCGGAAAAGCCGGTGGTGCTGCTGATCGACGAGATCGATAAGGCCGACGAGGAATTTGAAGCCTTTTTGCTGGAACTGCTCAGTGAGATGCAGGTAACCATCCCCGAGGTGGGTACGATCAAAGCCAAATCCGTGCCCTTCGTGGTGCTGACTTCCAACCGGGCGCGCCCCTTAAGTGAGGCGCTGCGCCGTCGGTGCGCCTATCTGCACATCGACTATCCGGATATGGACAAGGAACTGCAGATCCTCCGGAAAAAGCTGCCCCATGTGGACGACCGGCTGTGCGCCCAGGTGGCATTGGCGGTGCAGAAGCTGCGTTCCGCGGAAGCCATCCTGAAAAAGCCTTCTATTGCAGAAACCTTGGATTGGGCCGCCGCCCTGGATGCTCTGGGCATCCGGGAACTGACCCCCGATGCCCTGCGGCAGACGGCAGGCTTCGTACTGAAAAACAACGAGGATATCGCCATTGCCGGTGAAGCGGTGCAATGCGATCACGACCACTGTCATTGCGGAGGGCATTGCCATGACTGATCCTGCCGTCTATTCGGAAAAGCTTTCGGCTTTTTCCAGAATGTTGCGGCTGGAGGGACTGAATGTCAGCCCCAAAGAAACGATGGATGCCTGCCAAATCCTTGCAGTTTTGGGCTTCGAAGACAAATCGCTGGTAAAAACCGCCCTGCGGACTATCTATGCCAAGTCTAAAGAGGAACAAATTCTCTTTGACCAGGTCTTTGACGGCTTCTTCCTTTCCGAGGAGGCTATGCGTGCCCAGGCAAAGGAGGCTGCCCATAAGGATGCCCAGGTGGCCCAGGCCCGGCAGGAGGCAATGGAAAATGTGCAGCTAAGGGAATTTACTCCGGAGCAGCTGGAGACCTATGCCACCATGCCCGAAGAAGCCCGGGAGAAGCTGCGGCAGTTTTTGGAAAAATACAAAGACAGTTCCCAGCGCAGTCCTGAGCTGTATGCCAATTTTATCCACTCGGTGTTTGCCAAAGCTCTTTTGGAGCAGCAGATCCAAATGGAGGAAGCAGGCAGCGGTGGTATGGCAAAAGACCCGGAGCTGGGGTTGATGTATCGGGATATCTCCCAATTTAAGGACACGGACATCCCAAAAGCCATCACCATTATCCAGTCCATCTCCCGGCAAATCAACGGTGAGCTGTCCGCCAAACGCAACAAAGGTGCGCACAGCGGCAAGCTGGATTTTCGCCGCACCATCCGCAAGGGTCTGGAAACCGGTGGCAGCCTTTACCGACTTTCCTACAAGCGCAAAAGAAACCGCCGCAAGCACCTGGTAGTACTTTGCGACGTTTCCGGGTCTATGATTCAGTTTTCGGAATTTGCATTGCGGTTTATCCAACTGCTGAACCAGGCATCGGAAAGCTCCCGGGTGTTTTTGTTCTCGGAAACGGTTTTTGAAGCCGATGCTTTCAACCTGCAAAATATGGATCTGTTTCGCAACTATGTGAAAGATTGCGGTGTTTACGGAAAAGGTACGGACTTAGGCTCGGCACTGGAGCATTTGTGCAGTGCGAAGCCGGCTATCTTAAATCCCTCCACCACGCTGCTGATTCTGTCTGACACCAAAACCATTGACCAGGACCGGGCGACTCTTGCGCTGCTGCAAGCCAAACAGCTTGCCGGACGAATCCTTTGGCTCAATCCGCTGCCGGAAAGCCACTGGCATCACATTCGCAGTGTGCAGACCTTTTCTTCTGTTTGTTCGATGGTCTCCTGCAGTACGCTCCACTCCCTGGCAGATGCCTGCCGCAAATTAACATTATAGTCAAGCGAAAGGGGGTCTATTTTTCATAGACCCCCACTGTTTATTGTTTATGGCAGCAGCCGCTGCACTTGCCGCTTTCCGGGCAGCCAATGCATTTGCTTCCGCTTTTTTTGGATTTGTAAATATACCAGCCGGAAAAACCGATGATGGCTATAATGACTGCCAGGATCAACACATCGATCAGCTGCATACAGCCACCTTCTTATCTGCCTTCACGCACAAATATGTCACGATGCCTGCCATCACCAAAACCGCGATCAGACCAGGCACAAAACCTGCGCCCAGCGCGCCGGTGGTGATCAGCGTGCCCACCTGGTAAACCACAAAGGCTACGCTGTAGCCGGTGGCCAGCTGCAATGCGATACCGCCCCAGAACCACTTTTTCTGGGCGATCTCCGCATTCATTGCGCCCAGCGCTGCAAAGCAGGGAGGCGTAAAGAGGTTAAACATCAGATAGGCCAATGCTGCCACCTTGGTCATGCCCACCATAGCTGCGGCAACCTCGTTACCGGAGCCAATGATCTCCAAGTCCTCACTTACCGCAAAGCCATAGCAAACTGCCAGCGTGCCAACCACATTTTCCTTGGCAATGAAGCCGGTCACTGCAGCCGCTGCCAGCTGCCAGGCGGCAATGCCTACAATGGGCACTAACAGTACCGCAATGGGATTGGCAATGGTTGCCAAAATGGAGCTTTCTTCCATACCCTCGGCCACCAGCTGCAAATTCCAGTCAAAGGACTGCATGATAAACACCACTGCGTTGCACACAAGGATGATCGTACCGGCCTTGACAATGTATGCCCAGCCGCGGCTGCACATAGAAAGGGCCGCGCGCTTGAAAGAAGGCAGCTTGTATTCCGGCAATTCAATGATGAAAAAGGACTTTTTGTTCTTATGACCGGCGATCTTGTTGACCAGCAGCGCGCCCAGCAGAATACAGACAATGCCCACAAAGTACATCAGTGTGCCCACCCAGCTTGCCTCGTCAAAGAATGCACCGGCAAACAGCGCGATCACCGGCAGCTTTGCGCCGCAGGGCATAAAGGGCGCCAGCATTGCGGTGGCATTGCGCTCCCGCTCGTTGCGAATAGTACGGGCAGCCATCACACCGGGAATGGCGCAGCCGGTGCCGATGACAAAGGGAATCACCGACTTGCCGGAAAGGCCCACCTTTTTGAAGATCGGGTCCAAAACTACCGTGGCTCTTGCCATGTAACCGCAGTCTTCCAACAAGGCAATGAGGAAATACATCACCATAACCAGCGGCAGGAAACCCACCACTGCGCTAAAACCGCCTACAATACCCTCGGTCAAAAGGGCGGCCAAAAACACATTGGCGTTGGCGCTTTCCAGAAGACCTGCCACCCAATCCTTAAACAGATCGATCAGGGTAACCAGACCGGGGACGGTGACACCGTTTGCAAATTCATAGCCCTCTGCGATCCATACACCCAGCCAAGCCTGGGAGATCTGGAATACCAAAAACATCACCGCTGCAAAAATCACCAGGCCGACTGCCGGATTGGTCAGCACCGCATCGATCTTATCCTGATAGTTCTTATCCCGGGTGCGAACGGTACGGCTTTCCACCGCCTTGACAATGGTGTTAACAAAGTCAAAACGCTTCCGGTCTGCCTCCGCCACTGCCTTCTTACTGGTCAGGTCTATTTCTCCCTGGTGATAAGGGGCCACCTGGCCCTTGCCCAGCAGTGCCGTTGCCGCCCGGATCACATCCTTCAGGCCCTCCGCCGAAGTGGAAACCGTTTCCACCACGGGGCAGCCCAGCTTTTGGGCCAGCAGCTTTTCGTCGATCTGGGTCTTCTTTCTCTCGTTGATGTCCGCCTTGTTCAGGGCGATCACCACGGGAATGCCCAGCTCCAGCAGCTGGGTGGTGAAAAACAAACTGCGGCTTAAGTTGGTAGCGTCCACAATATTAATAATGGCATCCGGCTTTTCCTGCTGCACATAGTCACTGGTGACACTCTCTTCCGAAGTAAAGGGAGACATAGAGTAAGCGCCGGGCAGATCCACCGCGATCAGCTCCAGATCGCCGGCATATGCCTTTTTAATGGGCGCTTCCTTTCTGTCCACCGTGACACCTGCCCAGTTGCCGACCTTCTCGTTACGGCCGGTGAGGGCATTGAACATGGTGGTTTTACCGCTATTGGGATTTCCTGCAAATGCAATTCTCATTTATTTCCTCCTGTGGAACATAGGTGCAAGTTTTTAGTTAGCCATTGCTAACCGAAGTGGAAAGGGAAATGCGCTGCCTGCCAACTGCCCTTCCGGCTGTCGGCTGTTACAGCGCCACAACGATGGCTTCTGCCAGCTGATCGTCAATATTATATCTGCCGTCCTTAATGGCGACGGTGCAGCTGCCCTTCCGGCGGGAAACCACCGTGATCGGCTCACCACTGTAACAACCCAAAGAGAACAGGAACGCGTCCAATTCCTCATCGTCTGTTTCGATGCGCTGAATGATGTATTCTGTTTCTTCCTGAGCGGCTAATAAGTTCATAAATTTCTCCTGCTCGTTTGGCTGCACAACCGGCAGTTAGCATATGCTAATTCCCGGCCGCAAAATACGATTAGCCATCGCTAACCGCACATATCATACAATCTTTGGTGGAATTTGTCAATAGTTTTTGAAAATATATCCATCTAAAAAAGTCTATTCTTCCCTACGGAAAATATGCTATGCAAAAACACCCTGCCACTTTGGCAGGGTGTAAAATGTTGTTAGGCATCCGGAACAAACTTGACCACATCGTTTGGGGTACAATCCAATATAGCACATATCTTCTCCACTGTGAGCAGTGTCAGATTTTTGCCCTTTTTGATGGCATCCAGAGTTTTGTTGTCAACGCCGGATTTTAGCAGACTGTACTGGGAAACACCTTTTGCTCGCATAGTTTCCCACAAAGGAGTATAATCCAGCACAACCCTCACCGCCTTTTTGTTATTTTATAAACATTATAGGCAAAAATTACAAATTACAGTATTGTGGAGTTAGCCACAATGTGCTATAATAAAAGTGTAACTTGTCAAAGGGGGCGTACTATGGACAATCCCATAATGGACTTATATAAATTACCAAATATATCTCAATACGAAAATGTCGATTTGCTGACGTTGAGCGAACAATGCGCCGCCTTGGAAGAAAAGGTATTTGCTATTGCTGCAGCGCTTCCGAAGCAAGACTATGCAATTATCACAGAGTATATACTGATGCGAAATGATTTGGAACTGGAAACTTTTAAAACTGCGTTGCGTTGGGGCAAAAAACACTATAAGTAAAACCCGCACTGTACAGTGCGGGTTTTTGCAGGAACACATTATCCAAGCAGTACCAGGAACTGGCAGACTAAAATGACGGAAACCAGCGCGATGGGGTATGTGGCTGCATAGGCAGAGGCCACATCATCTGTGCCGGCAGAGGAGATCAGTGTGCCCAGCGCAGGGGTGCTGGTCATACCGCCGGTGATGGAGCCCAGATTGTTCAGCAGGGAAAGCTTCAGCAGCTTGGAGGCTACAAAGTAACCCACGAGCATCGGCACCAAAGTCATAATTGCACCGTAAACAAACAGGATCGGGCCCTCCTGGGCAAGCACGCTGACGAATTCTTTGCCGCCGTCAAAGCCTGCGCCCAGCAAGAACATCACAAGACCCAGCTCCCGAAGGAACTTGCTGGTGGTTTTGGGAACGGTCATATTGATTCTGCCGATCTTTCCAAAGTGACCCAAAAGCAGCGCCACGATCAGCGGGCCGCCGGTGTTACCCAGAGAGAACTTGCTGCCGCCGGGCAGCGGAATGTTTACAGAGCCCAGCAGGATTCCTGCCAGGATGCCCAATGCAACGGGCATAAGACCAAATTCTTCAATGTTAAACAGCTTCTTGCCGGACTTTTCGCTGCCGGAAGCCACAGTCGCGCTGTTACCGCTGATCTTGGCGCGCTCTGCATCCATATCTGCCCGGAGGATCTTGGGCATCAGCTGCACAAACAGCACCACGCCGATGACACCAAAGGGATAGGCAATTCCCTGGCCCACGGAAACCAGTGCTTCCCTGCCTGCGCCGGCTGCATCTTTCGCTGCAGAAAAGCCGGGGGTGCTGGTCAGCGCACCGGAGAGAAGGCCGGTGGACAGGGCAGCATCGATGCCGGAAAGCTTTGTAACGGCAAAGCAGGTCAAGCCGCCGGTAACAATGATCACCAGACCCAAAAGCACATAGGACTTGGCGTTTGCCTTCAAATTATGGAAGAAGCTGGGACCGGCGATAAAGCCAACGGAGCTTACAAAGAACACAAGGCCCAGATTCTGCAGCAGCTTGGGCATTTCCGCACCGAAAATGGTGTTGGGAAATGCGGTGTGCAAATGGCCAAACACCAGCGCCACCAAGAAGATCGCTGCGGAGCCTAGACCCACGCCCTTGATCTCGATTCTGCCGATGAGATAGCCAATGGTCAAAATCATAAAGATGTTCAGCAGCACATAGGTTGCCTGACTGAAAGAAAACATATAACCTCTCCTCCCTGCGGGAAAAACCATTTAATACCAACGCATTATACCACTATCTGTCTATAAAGTCAACCGCACCGGAGACTGCCGGTGCGGTTGCGTAAAGTCTTATTTATAAGGAATATTTGTGCCAAGTAAACCAATATGCCGGAAATCTTCCATATTGTGCCGGATGATGTAATCGATATAGGAATCGATCAGCTTGGCAGCCAAAACGTAGCCCATAGGATTCATATGGTTGTTCATAATATACTTCTGCCGGAAGTCCTCATCCCAGGCCGGCGCGTACTTGTAAAGGTCAATGACATAGCTATTGTCAAAATGCTCTGCCAGGGCATACATCGCCTGCTGCATTTTCCGGGTTTTCTCGTCATCCATAAAAGGGTTGTCCTTGGGGATGGTTACGAAGAAAAACTTGGCATCGGGGCTGATCTTTTTGTATCTTCTGACGATTTCCCCATAGTAGCTGATGAAGGGGCGATCTGCCTCAAATTCGGTGGCTGTAATATCCTCCACTGTGCCCACCTGGTTCTTTGCCGGGCAAAGGTCATTGACACCCAACGCGATCACATAGGCCTGGCAAGCCTTGTCCGGGTCCCAGTAGCCGAACTCCTGAGCAAATTCATTTATGTACCATTTTGCCGTCATTCCGCCAGCGGAGAAATTATAGGCAAAGAAGCCGTTTTTCCGGGCGATGAACTGTCCCCAGGAATACTCGAACATATCCCGCCAGTGCCGTTTGCCGTCTTTGTCAATAACCACAAACTCTCCGGAGGAAAGGCTGTCTCCAATAAAGGCCACCTTTCGGAAAATGGATGTAAAACTATAGCCTTCTACTAAATTATCCAAGGGTTTTTCTTTTTCCATCTTCTTTTGCTCCCTTTTGATTGATTATTACCAGTATATCAACCGATCCAGTGCGTGTCAACTCTATGGTATTTTTGCGTTCAAATCTGGCAAAAAGCGCTTCGTGCCTTGACTTTTCCGTGGGGGTAAACTACAATACCCATAAGTACAAAACGCCTTAAGGAGCAATGATTATGATGGTGGAAAAACACGATTACAGCTTCCGCAACCGGGACTTTTTGGACTATCGCAGACTCTCCCCTACCGGCAATGCCGCTACACCGGCAGACTGCTGTATTGACGACAGCTGGCAGATCGTCGTACCGGCGAGCGATTCCCGGCTCGTTAAGTATTTTACCTATGATCTGTACCGTTTCCTTTCGGAATGTTTTGGTATCTGCCTTCGGGTGGTGAAAACTGAAAACATTGGCGACTACCTGAAAAACCCCGAAAAGAAGATCGTTCTGGCAGAGGAAGCTTTTCTGGATGCGCCTGTTCTGGAATCCGAGATGGCGGCTGCCTTCCACATCACCGTTACCAATCAATCCGTTGTGATTATCGGTAAAACCGAGCGGGGCAGTGCCCAGGGTGCTTACTACATAGAAGATCTGATGCGTCTGCGGGGACAGTGTGCTTTGATGGCCGAAAAGCAGGAGCACGCGCCCCTGTTCTCTCCCCGTATGACCCACTCCGGTACGGAGCTGGACACCTTCCCGGACAATTTCCTGGAGGCCTGCGCCCACGCCGGTATGGATGCCATCATCGTCTTTGCCGGACACCCGGACACCAACCTGCACGGCTTCAAAGACCCCAACGGTGCCTGGGAAGACGACGGCTGGAACTACTGCGACTTTAATAATCTGGTTTGGCGTGCAGAAGGCTACGGCCTGGATGTTTACATCTATAACTATATGACCTGCGAAAAGCACCCAGACGACCCCGACGCCGAAGCCCACTATGACACCACCTTCGGTCAACTGTTTAAAAACTGCCCCAAGCTCAAGGGTATTGTTTTTGTAGGCGAATCCTTCGAGTTCCCCTCCAAGGACCCTCACACCTGCGGTGAGGTTGCCAGCCGGGCAATGCTGAAACCCAAGGGCGAAAAGCGTCCCTCTGCCGGTTTCTATCCCTGCAGCGACTATCCCCAGTTTGTGGGCAAGGTGCGCGACACCATCCGCAAGTACAGCCCCGATGCCGACATCGTATTCTGGACCTACAATTTCGGTGGCGCACCGGAGCAGGAGCGTTTGGATCTGGTCCGGAATCTGCCTACAGACATCTCTATGATGATCACCTACGATATGTGGCAGGATTTTGTGGACGAAAACGGCGAGCCTTATCATATTGCCGACTACTCCATCAGCTTTGTGGGTCCGTCCACCTTGTTCACCGCAGAAGCTGCCATTGCCAAGGAGCGTGGCATTCGCCTTTACGGTATGGGCAACACCGGTTGCCGCACCTGGGACAACGGCGTGACCCCCTATCTGCCCGTGCCGCAACAGTGGCAAAAACGTTTTGAAGCTATGGTTCAGAGCAACAAAGATTATGATCTGTGCGGCTTGATGGAAAACCACCACTTTGGCTGGATGCCGTCCTTTTTGACCCTGTTTACCAAAAACGCATTTATGACAAATGGTATGCCCAATGACGATATGCTCAAAGCCATCGCCGTACGGGATTACGGTGAAAAGGCAGACCAGGCGCTCCAGGCGTGGGAACTGTTCAGTAAAGGCATTCGCCGGGTGGTTGCGGCATCGGTAGACCAGTACGGCCCTTACCGCTGCGGTCCTACATATCCTTTGCTGTTTGACCAAACAAAAGAAGATTTGGACATCCCCCATGTACCCTGGGCCTGGCACCACGCCGGCGAGGATGGCAACATCTGGTGGGAGGTCTATCGGGACAACATCTGGCGCAACCCCAAAAACTCCCTGCTACGCCTT
>JAGBVD010000040.1 GCA_017630495.1 Oscillospiraceae bacterium | reverse complement strand
CACTCCAGCTGCTGGAAGATCATACCGGCTTCGGCGGTGATGGAATGACTGCTTTCGTCGATGGAGATGAGCTTGTTCATCCGCTTCATATCCAACAAAATGCCGCCGGCCATAGGCAGTGCGCCGCCCTGGGAGCCGGAGCCGCCGCCCCAGGTATGGACGGGAATCTTGTAGTAGTTGGCGATCTTCAGGACCTTGGACACTTCTTCGCTAGAGCCGGGACGAACGATGATGTCCGCCTTGGGGCCCTCTGCGCCCCGGTCCTGCCACATACGGCTGAGCCAGAAATAGTCAACGGTATAGGCCATCTTGTCCACTTCGGCCACGGACACGTTTTCAACACCAACAGCGTCCTCCAGCTCGGAGCGGATCATATCGTACATAAACGACTTGATTTGCATAATGGTTTCTTCCTTTCCATTTTGAAAATAATTTTCATTTGCAGTTTGCATTTACGGTAACATTGTAGCACAGTATGAAAATAATTTCAACAAGAAATTATGAAATTGAAAATTGAGAATTGAGAATTGAAAATTTCGGTGTCCGCTTTGCGGACTATCTAAATAGTCGCCGTAGGCGACACATTCATTTTGCATTTTGCATTCTGCATTTCGCATTTTGCATTTGCGTCATTTGACAAGGGCTTGGTTTTTGCGTATAATGAAAGGCAAATGATGCAAAAAGGAGCATTTTATGGGCAAGCTTTCCATTAAAATGAAACATCTGTACCCCTCTATGGGCAAGGCGGAGCGGCAGGTGGCCGACTGGGTGGAAGCCAATCCGGGCAAAATCATCTCCCTTTCCATCGTGGAGCTGGCGGAGCAGTGCGGTTGCAGTGAGGCTACCATCGTGCGCTTTTCCAAGCGGCTGGGTATGAGCGGTTTTCAGGAACTGAAGATCTCTCTGGCCGCCGAAGGAGGCGGCACACCGGTGAGCACCCATATTGTAAGCGGTGACTCCCCTTTCCAGATCTACGAAAAGGTCTGCAATGACATGTTCTTATCCTTGGAAAAGACCAAGCAGATCCTCTCTGCCGATGCCCTGCAGAAGGCCTCGGATGCCCTGTGCGGCGCCGGAAAAATCGCTCTGTTCGGTCTGGGCAACTCCGCATCCATCGCCGCCGACGGCGCCCATAAGTTCCTCCGGGCCGGTCTGCAGGCGGTGGCCTACAGTGATAACCATATGCAGGTGATTGCCGCCTCCCACCTGAAAAAGGGAGATGTGGCGCTGGCCATTTCCCACTCCGGCTCCTCCAAGGATATTGTGGAGGCGCTGAAGCTGGCCAAGGAGCACGGCGCTACCACCATCGCCATCACCAACAACGGCAAATCCCCCATCTTAAAGCCGGCGGACATCGTGCTGTTCACCGCCGCCGAGGAGACGGAGCATAACATTTTGGGTCTGACCTCAAGACTGACCCAGCTGTCCATCATCGACGCGCTGTATTTCTCCATCGTCTACACCCGAAGCCAGGAGGCGCTGGAATCCATCGCCGAAACGGAAAAGTCTTTACAAAGCAAGAAGTATTAACAAAAGCCGCCTTTGGGCGGCTTTTTGTAATGCAGAATGCAGAATGCAGAATGAATGTGTCGCCTGCGGCGACTATTTAGATAGTCCGCAACGCGGACACCGGCATTTAGCATTTAGCATTTTGCATTTTGCATTAAATAAACAAATAAACCCCCGAAACGCGCAATGCGTTTCGGGGGATATTTGTTTATTTAGGCCTTGCCCTCTGCGCCGGTCATACGGATCTTGCCCATGGCCATTTCCTTGACGGTCTGGATGGGCTTCTTCATGAACATATCCACTGCCAGGTGGTGGTTGGGGTCGTTGACGGACTCCTTGGTGCCCTCTGCGAAGGAGCAGCACACATCGGTGCCGATGTTGAACTTACGGACACCGGCGGCCACAGCGGCCTTGACCTGGTCTTCCGGGATACCGGTACCACCGTGGAGCACCAGCGGCACGCCGCAAGCCTCCCGAATGGCCTTGACACGGGGGATGTCCAGGTTGGGGGTCTTCTTATAGTGGCCGTGGGCGTTGCCCACCAGAACAGCCAGACAGCAAACGCCGGTCTGCTCTACGAAAGCCTTGGCTTCCTGGGGATCGGTGAACTCCTCCATGGCCTCGTCATTGACGGAGCCAACATGGCCGATCTCGCCTTCCACGCCGATGCCCAGCACGCCGCACATTTCCACAGCGCCACGGGTCAGCTTCACATTCTCCTCGAAGGACAAAGAAGAGCCGTCCTGCATAATGCCGGTGAAGCCCCAGCGCAGGCACTTAAAGACCTCTTCCTTACCGGCGGCATGGTCCAGGTGCAAGCACACGGGGACTTTTGCCTTCTGGGCAGCAGCCAGGGCAACGGGGCTGACATAGTAGCCGCATTCCTGGTTGATCAGACGGGGGTACAGCTGCAAAATGACCGGTGCATTCAGCTCCTCGGCAGCGTCGATGACGCCCATAACCGTCTCCATATTGTAGACGTTAAAAGAGGGGATGCAGTAGCCGCCTTCTTCAGCCATAGCGATGATTTCCTGTAATGTAACCAGCATAGTGATTTCTCCTTTATGTGATATTCGTTTTCATAATAGCACAAAAAACAGAGAATGCAACCCCCAAATTATGAAAATTATTTTCATAAATGCTAAATGCCGCGTTGCGCTGCGCTGCCGGTGGCAGATGCAGCAGCGCATAAGCGAGTGCCGGGGTCGGTGGGCAACGCAGTCGGTTTATCGACAAGGCGACCACCGGGCACCCCAAACGTATGTGTCGCTACGCGACGAATTTAAATAGT
>JAGBVD010000039.1 GCA_017630495.1 Oscillospiraceae bacterium | reverse complement strand
TCAATGATCAGAATGTGCTCCCCCTCGTGAAGGAACTTTTTGGAAACGATGACCTGGTTTTTGTTTTTGTGGGTGAAGGATTCTACCTCGGCCACAAACATCTCACCGTCGATGTTGATGGATTTGCTCTTTTTGGCAAATACCAGCGGCACACCGAACTCCTTTGCCACAAAAGCCGCAATGCCGATGCCGGAGGCTTCGATGGTCATCACCTTGGTGACGGTCTTATGGCCGAAGCGGCGCTTAAATTCCCGGCCGATCTCCTCCATCAGAGGAATGTCCATCTGGTGGTTAAGAAAGCTGTCCACCTTCAAAACATTGCCGGACTTGACGATACCGTCTTTTACGATTCTCTGCTCTAAAAAGTTCATCTTTCTTCCCTCATTTCACGATATCTCTTGCCACATACACACCGCTGGCGGAGGCGTGGGACAAAGAGTGGGTAATGCCGCTGCCGTCACCGATGATGTAAAGACCGGGGTAGCAGGTTTGCAGCTGCTGGTCCACTTTTACTTCCATATTATAGAACTTGACCTCCACGCCGTAAAGGAGGGTGTCGTCGTTGGCGGTGCCGGGGGCGACCTTGTCCAGCGCGTAGATCATTTCGATAATGCCGTCCAGAATCCGCTTGGGCAGCACCAGGGAAAGGTCACCGGGGGTGGCATTGAGGGTGGGCACGATGAACGCGTCGTTCATACGGCTCTCGGTGGAACGGCGGCCGCGAATCAGGTCGCCGAAGCGCTGGACGATGACACCGCCGCCCAGCATATTGCTCAGTCGGGCGATGGACTCGCCGTAGCCGTTGGAGTCCTTAAAAGGCTCGGAGAAATGCTTGGCCACCAACAGGGCAAAGTTGGTGTTTTGGGTCTGCTTGGCCGGGTCTTCATAGCTGTGGCCGTTGACGGTGATGATGCCGTTGGTATTCTCATTGACCACCGCGCCCTTGGGATTCATACAGAAGGTGCGGACCTTGTCACCGTACTTTTCGGTGCGGTAGACGATCTTGCTTTCGTACAGCTCGTCGGTCAGGTGGGCAAACACGGAGGCAGGCAGCTCCACCCGGACACCGATGTCCACCCGGTTGGAGCTGGTGGGGATGTCCAGGTCCTTACACACCTGCTCCATCCACTTGCTGCCGCTGCGGCCTACGGAAACGATACACTTATGGCAGCTGTAGCTGGCATCCTTGCATTTGACCGCATAGCCGCCTACCACGATCTTCACCGCCTGCACCGGGGTGTCAAAGTAGAAATCTGCCTTGTCTTTGAGGTAGGCATACAGGTTTTCCAGCACGATGTAGTTGATGTCCGTACCCAGGTGGCGCACAGAGGCATCCAGCAGGTGCAGATCGTTCTGGATGCACAGTGTCTTAAACCGGGTGCCGGCAGTGGAGTACAGCTTTGTGCCTTCGCCGCCGAATTTCATATTGATGTCGTCTACATAGCGCATCAGATCCAGCGCCGGCTTCTGGCCGATGTACTCATACAGCGTGCCGCCGAAATCGTTGGTGATGTTGTATTTGCCGTCGGAAAAAGCCCCTGCGCCGCCAAAGCCGCTCATAATGGAGCAGACCTTACAGCCGATACAGCTTTTGATCTTGTCGCCGTCAATGGGGCAGTGGCGCTTGCTCAGCTCGTGACCGGATTCGAAAACCGCGATCTTCATATCCGGCTTGTGCTGCAGCAGCTCGTAGGCGGCAAAAATACCACCGGGGCCTGCGCCGATAATAATTACATCATAATCCATTTGTATTCCTCCATTCAAAGGAAATCTGTTTTACAGCGGTCATTATATCACAGATAACGGCAAATGTAAACTTTCGTGTAGTTGCTATTTTTGCAAATGCGGTATATAATAATCCTAATATCAAACAAGGAGAAACCTATGGTACAGACAATTTCCATACTGCCGGGAATCACCCTGCGGTGTTTTCAGGATAACCGGTTTAAACAGAGCTGTTTAACGGTGCAGTTTGTGCGCCCTATGTGCCGGGAGGAAGCGGCCAAAAATGCCCTTTTGCCGGCGGTGCTGCTGCGGGGCTGTGAGGGCGCGCCGGATCTGCGCAGCATTACCTTAAAGCTGGACGATCTGTATGGCGCGGCCATCGGGCCGCTGGTGCGCCGGGTGGGCGACTACCAGAGCACCGGTCTGCACTGCAGTTTTGTTGCGGATAAGTACGCCCTGGAGGGGGACAAGATCCTGGAGCCGATGGTGGATTTTCTGGGCAAGCTTCTCTTTGCGCCGGTGCTGGAGGAGGGCGCGTTCCGGAAAGATTATGTAAACAACGAAAAGAAGAATCTCATTGCCACCATTGAGGCGGAAAAGAACGACAAGCGCGCCTATGCAGCGGCAGAGCTGCTGCGGCGGATGTGCAGTGAGGATTCCTACGGAATTCCCAGATTAGGTACTGTTTCCAATGTAAAAGCCATTTCTGCCAAAAGCTTATACGACCATTATTGCCGGGTTTTGAAGGAAAGCCGGGTGGATATTTTCTATGTGGGAAGTATGGATGCCCAGGCTGTGGCAGCAATGACCGAAAAGCTGTTTGCAGACAAAGAAAGATGTTATGTTAACCTACCGGAGCAGACGGCGTTCGCTTCCCCTGCCGGTGGGGAGCAGCAGCAGGTGATGGATGTGGCCCAGGGAAAGCTTTCTATGGGTTTTGAAACGGATATTACCTTGCGTTCGCCCCAGTTTGTCCAGATGCAGGTGTGCAATATGGTCTTTGGCGGCGGTATGACCAGCAAGCTGTTTATGCAGGTCCGGGAGAAAAACTCCCTTTGCTATGACATCGGCTCTGCCTACTATGGCAGCAAGGGCATTTTGACCGTGGGTGCCGGTATCGACTGCGCCAAAAAAGACGAGGTGCAAGAGCACATTCTGACCCAGCTGGAGGCCTGCAAAAAGGGCGATGTTACAGACGAAGAACTAAACGCTGCCAAGCAGGCGCTGATTTGCAGCCTGCAAGGGGTTCACGACAGCGCCGCCGGCATTGAAAACTACTATGCCACCGGCGCCCTCAGCGGCCAGACGATGACACCCCAACAGCACAGTCAGGCCATCGAAGACGTCACCAAAGAGCAGGTGCAGGAAATGGCAAAGACACTGAAGCTGCACACCGTATTCTTTTTAAGGGGGGAAGGCTGATGGAAAAACGCACTTACCCGGCTTTGGCGGAGGAGATTGTATGGCACACTCTGCCCAACGGTCTGCCCATTGCCGTGATTCCCCGACCCGGTTTTACCAAGAAAATGGCCTATTTTGTAACGGACTACGGCGCCATCCACACAAGCTTTACCCTGGATGGAGAAGCATATACCGCCCCGGCAGGCGTTGCCCATTTTTTGGAGCATAAGATGTTTGATCTGCCCGGCCGGGATGTGATGGCAGAATTTGCCGCTATGGGCGCAAATCCCAATGCTTTTACCAGCTACGATCTGACGGCCTACTATTTCTCCTGCACGGACAATTTCGAGGACTGCCTGAAGCTGCTGCTGCAGTATGTGTCCACCCCCTATTTTACCAAGGAAAGTGTGGACAAGGAGCAGGGCATTATCGGTCAGGAGATCGGTATGTACGCAGACAATCCGGAAAGCCGTGTCTGGGAGGAGCTGGCCAAGGGGATGTATGAAAAGCATCCCATTTGCGTGCCGATTTTGGGAAGCAAAGAATCCATTGCAAAGATCACCCCGGAGATCCTCCATGCTTGCCACAAGGCTTTTTACCGGCCGGGCAATATGCTTTTGTGCGTGGTGGGCGATGTGGACCCGGAAAAGGTCTGCGAAATTGCCAAGGAGATTTTGCCGGAAACAGACACCTGCCAGGTACAGCGCGTACAAAGCTGGCCGGAGGAGATGACTTGTCCCCAGCCCCTTGTGGAAAAGCAGATGGAAGTGGCGATGCCTATGTTCCAGCTTGGCTTTAAGTGTGAAGCCCCGGAAAAGGGGGAGGAAGCGGTCCTTTGGGAGACCGTTGGCGATCTGGCGGCAGAGGCGCTGTTTGGGGAGTCCTCACCGCTGTATCTGAAGCTGTACGAGCAGGGCCTTATCGATTCCTCCTTTGGCGGCGGCTTTGAAACGGTGGACGGTATGGCGATGCTGGTGGCCTCCGGTGACAGCGATGACCCCAAGGCGGTCCAAAAGGCTATTTTACAGCAGGCGCAAACCCTGGCCCAAGAAGGCCTGCCGGAAGAAGATTTCCTGCGGATGAAGCGCAGCGCCATGGGTCGCCGGCTGAAGGGTCTGGACAGCTTTGACAGCGTGGCCTTCCGGGTCTGCGCCTACTATTTCTCCGGTTTCGACTATTTCCGTTTCCCGGAAATTTACCAGAAAGTACAGCCGTCCCATTTGCAGGAATTTATTAAGCGGGTGGTTACGGCCCAACGCAGCTGTTTGGCTGTGATTTATCCAAAGGAGGCATAAACTATGAATGTTGAAAACTTTACCAAGATTTCATTTCCCATCTTCGGATTGGAAATGAATCCCCCAAAAGGATTTTCTCTCTTTGGGCTGGACATCCGTTTTTACGGCATTATCATTGCCCTGGGTCTGATTCTGGCGGTGGTCTACGGTCTGAAAAGAAAGGCCCAGTTTGGCCTTTCCGAGGACGATATTCTGGACGGTGTTTTGGGCGTTGTACCCTTTGCCATTATCTGCGCCAGAGCCTATTACTGCGCCTTCTCCTGGGAGCAGTTTGCGGACAATCCTATCCGGGTGCTGTATATCTGGGAGGGGGGCATCGCCATTTACGGCGGTGTCATCGGCGCGTTTATCGGCATCGTTGTGTTCTGCCTGATCAAAAAGGTCAAGCTGGGGGCGGTGCTGGATTTGGTGGCCCTTGGTTTTCTCATCGGTCAGTGCATCGGCCGTTGGGGCAACTTCTTTAACCGGGAGGCCTTTGGCGCGGAGACAGACACCTTCCTGAAAATGGGTCTGTATGACTCCGTCAAGGAAGTGACTACTTACTATCACCCCACATTTTTGTATGAATCTTTGTGGAATGCGGTTGGCTTTCTTGCGCTGCATTTTCTTTCCAAGAAGCGGCAGTACGACGGTCAGATCGCGCTGGGGTATGCCGCCTGGTACGGCCTGGGCCGGACCTTTATCGAGGGCTTGCGGATGGACAGCCTTTACTGGGGTCAGTTCCGGGTAAGCCAGCTGTTGGCGGCTATTACCTGCTTTGCGGCAGCAACGGCACTGGTGGTTTTGGCATTTAGAAAGCACGATAAAAATAAGCTGTTTGTCAATGTGGTGGCGGCAAAGCAGGCCGCAATCGCAGAGCAAAATGAGGAACAAAACAATGAAGATAGCAACGAAGAAGCTGCCGATTGAGAAGGTCCTGGCCCGGAAGCGCCCCAAGCGCGCAAAACCCTTGCGGCCCAACTTTCTTTTGGCTACGGTGATCCGGATTCTGGCGATTTTTGATCTTTGGCCTACCCATTTTACATACCAAATGCACGGTATGGAAAAGGTGGGAAAGAAAGAGCCTTGTTTGATTCTGATGAATCACTCCAGCTTTATCGACCTGAAGATCGCGTCCCGGATTTTCTATCCCCGGCGCTACGGCATCGTCTGCACCTCCGACGGCTTTGTAGGCTTTTGTATGGCGCTTTTGATGCGGCTCATCGGCTGTATCCCCACCCAAAAGTTCGTCAGCGATGTGCAGTTAATTCGGGATATGGAGTACCTGCTGAAAAAGAAGAAATGCAGTGTGCTGATGTACCCGGAGGCCAGCTATTCCTTTGACGGTACGGCCACACCCCTGCCCCGGAAGATGGGCGTTTTGCTGAAAAAGCTGGGTGTGCCGGTGGTGACGGTGATTACCCAGGGCGCCTTTGCAAGAGATCCGCTATACAACTGTCTGCAAAAGCGAAAAGTCAATGTCCGGGCAGATGTGACCTGCCTGGCCACCGCCCAGCAGGTCAAGGAAATGACCGTTGCCCAGCTGGACGAGCTGCTGGAACAGGCGTTTTCCTTTGATAATTTCAAGTGGCAGCAGGAAAATAAGGTGGTCATTGACGAGCCTTTCCGGGCCGACGGCTTAAACCGCATCCTCTACAAATGCCCCCACTGCGGCGCAGAGGGTAAAACTGTCGGCAAGGGCATTACCCTCACCTGCGAAAACTGCGGCAAGGTCTACACTTTGACGGAGCTGGGCTATCTGGAGGCGGAAGATGCGGCCTTTACCCACATTCCCGACTGGTATGCCTGGGAGCGGGATCAGGTGCGAAAAGAGCTGGAAGAGGGCACTTACCGGCTGGAAGCGGATGTGCAGATCGGTATGATGGTGGACTACTCCGCCATCTATATGGTGGGAAATGGCAAGCTTATCCACGATGCGGAAGGCTTTCGCCTGACAGGCTGCGAGGGCAAATTGGAGTACACCCAGCCGCCCCTGGCCTGCTACGGCCTGTACGCGGACTACTACTGGTATGAGATCGGCGATGTGATCTGCATCGGAAACAGCGACGCGCTGTATTACTGCTTCCCCCAAGGCTGCGGCGATGTGGTTGCCAAGACCCGTCTGGCC
>JAGBVD010000038.1 GCA_017630495.1 Oscillospiraceae bacterium | reverse complement strand
CACGAATATGATTGGGGCGAAGCGCCCATAGAAGAAAATGACAAGCAGGCCCAATTCCCCTTCCTGGCCATTAACATCTATGACCGGGAAACAGATCAGCAGGTAAGCTACTGCGAAAGCTCTGTCATTGTGGATCTGGGTCCGCTGCAGATGGGCATCATCGGTGCCATCGGTGATTGTTACTCTTCTATTGCTGCCGACAAGGTAACAGATGTCTATTTCAAGACCGGCTCAGAGCTGACCCGGCTGGTCAAAGCCGAGTCTGACAAGCTTCGCAGCGAAGGCGCAGATTTCATTGTGTACCTGCTGCACGACGGCTACACCTCCAGCAAATCCCGTCCCACTTCCGTCAGCAACAAACAGCTGAAATCTTATTACGATCCGGCGCTGTCTGACGGCTATATCGATTTGGTCTTTGAAGGACACACCCACCAAAAATACGTACTCACCGACAGCTACGGTGTATACCACCTGCAAGGTGGTGGCGACAATGAGGGCATCTGCCACGTGGAGGTTGCCATCAACATCGCCAACGGCAGCAGCAGCGTACAAACGGCGGAGCTTATCTCCACCGGAGCCTATGCCGGGCAAGAAGATCATCCCATTGTCGGACAGCTGCTGGACAAATACGACGAGCAGGTCGGCGCAGCCAATGAGGTTTTAGGTACAAACCGGGTCAATCGCAACAGCAAATCCCTGCAGCAGCTGGTGGCGGATCTTTACTACAAAGCCGGCCTCAAGCATTGGGGCGATCAATATGACATTGCCCTGGGCGGCGGCTTTATTTCCATCCGGGATCCGGGGTATCTGGCCGCCGGTGAAGTGACCTATAAAATGCTTTATTCCCTGCTGCCCTTTGACAACCAGCTGGTGCTTTGCTCCATCAAGGGTGAGGATCTTCTTTCCCGCTTCTACAACAGCCAGGACGGAAGATATTTCATCAGCTACGGCGACTACGGTGCCCGGCTCAAGGATCAGATCGATCCGGACGGTGTCTACTATGTGGTGGTAGACAGCTATTCTTCTTTGTACGGGCCAAACAAGCTGACCGAGATCAAACGCTACGATGCAAGCGTATATGCCCGGGATCTTATGGCGCAATATGTCAAAGACGGCGGCCTTGAATGATAACGAAAAGGAGTACTGAATATGAAAATTTCCGAAATTCTCGCAAAATGCGACCACACACTGCTGGCACAAACTGCCACCTGGGCCGACATTAAGGCCATCTGCGACGACGGTATGAAATATCAGACCGCCTCGGTCTGCATCCCTGCCAGCCACGTGCAGCAGGCGAAAGCCTACGTAGGCGATCGACTGGCAATCTGCACGGTCATTGGCTTCCCCAACGGCTATGCCACCACCGCCGCCAAGTGCTTTATGGCCCACGATGCCGTAAGCCACGGTGCAGACGAGGTGGATATGGTCATCAATCTGGGTTGGGTCAAGGAAGGCAAATGGGCAGAGCTCACCGAGGAGATCCGGCAGATCAAGGCCCATTGCTGCGGCAAGCTTCTGAAGGTCATTATCGAGACCTGTCTGCTCACCGATGAGGAAAAGATCAAAATGTGCCAGGTGGTCACCGAGGCCGGCGCAGATTATATCAAGACCTCCACCGGTTTCTCCACCGCCGGCGCTACCTTCGAGGATGTAGCGCTGTTTGCCAAGTATGTCGGTCCCAATGTGAAAATCAAGGCTGCCGGCGGCATCTCCAGCCTGGACGATGCAGAAAAGTTCATTGCACTGGGTGCTTCCCGTCTGGGCACTTCCCGGATCGTAAAGCTTGCCAAGGCTATGGAGGCCGGTGAAACCGCCAAAAATGACGGCACATACTAAAAGGAGGACTTTTTATGCTTAACACACCTACACCTCATATCAGCGCAAAACCCGGTGATTTCGGCAAAACCGTCCTGATGCCCGGTGATCCTCTGCGCTCCAAATTTATTGCAGAAAACTTTTTGGAAAATCCTGTGCTTGTGAACAATGTACGGGGTGTCCAGGGCTACACCGGCACCTATAAGGGTGTAAAGGTCTCTGTGATGGCCTCCGGTATGGGTATGCCGGCCATCGGCATTTATTCCCACGAGCTGTATAACGGCTACGGCGTGGAAAACATCATCCGGGTAGGCTCCGCCGGTTCTATTCAAGAGCATATCGATCTGTATGATCTGGTCATCGCCCAAGGAGCCTGCACCGACTCCAATTTTGCCGCCCAGTTCCATCTGCCCGGCACCTTTGCACCAATCGCCTCCTATGAGCTGCTCAGCGCCGCCGTAGAAGCAGCAAAGGCCGCAAACGCCACATTCCATGTGGGCAATGTCAATTCCTCTGACGTGTTCTACGGCGACCACGCAGGTGTTCCCGAGGGATTGGACAGCGTGTACGGTCTGAAGAAGATGGGCGTTATGGCTCTGGAAATGGAAGCCGCTGCGCTGTATATGAATGCTGCCCGGTACGGAAAGCGGGCGCTGTGCATCTGCACCATCTCTGACCACGTACTCAAAGGTGTGGAAACCACCTCCGAGGAACGGCAGACCGCCTTCACCACAATGATGAAGGTAGCGCTGGATGTGGCTGTCGCGATGGAAAACAAATAAAAAATCCCCCCTGCGAGAAATTCGCAGGGGGGATTTTTTATCGCACACCGATCTGGGTCAGGATTTGGGTAGAGGTTTCCCCTTGGTATGTATAGGCCATTTCCTCCAGGGAAAAAGGTACCGGATGCCGCGCCTCCAGGCGGATCAGTTTTTCATTGAGCCGCAGGCGGTCTGCGTTTTTTCTGACAGAAGCCTGCACCGAAGGCTTTGTGATTTTCTCCGGATTGTCCAGGAGCGCTTGCAACGAGCCAAACTGCGCCATCAGCGCCGCAGCGGTCTTTGGTCCTACCTTTTCTGCGCCGGGAATATTGTCCGCGGTATCTCCGGTCAGGCACTTATAGTCCACATACTGGCATGGCTCAATGCACAGCTTTTCCCGGATATAGGCCGGATCGCAAAGGACTGACCGATCGCCCCGATAACGCAATAGGCTGACCTTGTCCGTGATCAGCTGAAAAAAGTCGCTGTCCTGGGACATAATCGTCATAGAATATTGCTTTCCCAGGCCCAGGGCATAGGCCGCCATCCAGTCATCGGTTTCGCAGTCCTCAGTTTCCCGGTGGCAGATCCCCAACCGGTCCAGAGCCGCATAAATATCCGGCAGCTGGGAAAAGGGTGTCTCCTCCTCCGGCATCTGACTGAAATCCTCCCGGTTGGCTTTATAATTTTCGTCCAGCTCCCCCCGGGGATTTTTTGTTTCTCCGTCAAACAGCACCGCAATGTGGGTAGGCGCCAGTCTGCGAATGACCTTCAGCAATGCGCCCACAAACCCCAGTGTTCCCTGGATCGGTTGTCCCCGCCGTCCGGTGATCCGCGCAGGCATACCGTAAAACATCTGAAACAGCAGATTGCTGCCGTCCACCAACAAAATATGTGTTTTTTCCAAGCAATCACCTTTTTCCATTATATTTACATTGCGAAAAAATAGGATTTATGCTATTATTTATTATACGACATTTCCCGATAGGTTACAAGTGAGGTTTACTATGTTCCAGAAGATTTTACAGGCGATCCGTGATCACGAGCGGATCATTTTGCACCGGCACGGCCGCCCGGACGGAGATGCTATGGGCAGCCAGATCGGTATGAAGCATATTATTTTAGAAAACTTTCCCGAAAAACAGGTATATATGGTAGGCGACAAGCCGGGATTCTTCGGTTTTGTGGAAGGCACGCAGGTAGACGACATTCCTGACAGCGCCTACGAAGGCGCTCTTGCGATCATTCTGGATTGCGGCTCCAAAGCAATGGTCAGTGATGACCGCTATCGCCTTGCCGGAAAGACAGTACGGATGGATCACCACATTTTCTGCGAGCAAGTGGCAGATATCGAGGTGGTGGACACCTCCTTTGAAAGCTGCTGTGGGCTGATCACCGAATTTGCAGCCCAATGCGGATTGAAGCTCAACCCTCTGGCCGCCAAGGCGCTGTATACCGGCATGGTGACCGATTCCGGCCGCTTCCGCTACGACAGCACCACGGCCCGCACCTTCCGGCTGGCATCCCTTTTGATGGAGCAGGAATTTGACACCAACGACCTGTACCGGGAGCTGTATGCCGACGATTTTGCCGCCAAGAAGTTGAAGGCGCAGTTCATTCTGAACATTCAGTTCACACAAAATAATGTGGCTTATATCTATACCACTTTGGAACAGCTGCAAGCGCTGAAGGCTGACACCTTTACCATATCCCGGGGTATGACCAATACCATGGCTGATATCCGGGGTGTGGATATCTGGGTCAACTTTACCGAAACGCAAACAGGTGTTCTGTGCGAGCTGCGATCCAGTAAGTACAACATTAACCCCATCGCTGTCAAATACGGTGGCGGCGGACACGCCAAGGCCAGCGGCGCAACGGTAGAAAGCAAGCAGGTGGCTATGGCAATGCTTGCAGATTTGGACAAAATGATTGGAGAAAATCAATGAATTTGGAAATTAAGCAGAAGATTCTGCAAAAAATAAAGGATTATGACCGGATTTTTCTGTTCCGGCACGTGCGTAATGACGGTGACTGCGTCGGCTCTACAAAGGGTATGAAGGAGCTGCTGAAGGCTTCCTTCCCGGAAAAGGAGATCTATCTAATCGATCAGGGCACCTCTGCCTACCTGGAATTTATGGGTCCGGAGGATGCGCCGGTGGAAGAAGCGCTGTACGCAGACGCTCTGGGCATCGTGCTGGATACCGCCTCCGAGGCCCGGATCTCCAACGCAAATTACAAGCTCTGCAAGGAGCTTATCAAAATCGACCACCATATCCCCCTGGAAAATTACGGTGATCTGCAATGGGTGGAAGAGGATCGTTCCTCCTGCTGTGAATTGGTGGTGGACTTTTATGAAACCTTCCGGGATGAACTGGTGCTGAACTCCACTGCCGCCACCCATCTATACACCGGTATGGTGACGGACACCGGCCGGTTTAAATACAGCGGTCTGTGCGGCAACACCATGCGGGCCGCCGGCACACTGCTGGATGCCGGTGTGAACACAGATCTTCTGTATGCACGGCTGTATCTGGAGGCCTACGAGTATCTGAAATTCAAGGCCTATATCTATGACAAGATGCAAATGACGGAAAACGGCGTTGCCTATCTGTTTGTGGACAAAGCCATGCAGGAAAAATTCAATCTCACATTGGAGCAGGCCAGTGCCTGCGTAGGCACAATGGATTCTATCCGGGGTTGTATCAGCTGGGCGGTGTTCATTGAAAACGGCGATGCAGAGGGCTCGATCCGGGTGCGTCTGCGCTCCCGTTTCGTCCACATCAATACCATCGCAGAAAAGTACCGGGGCGGCGGCCACGCCTGTGCCAGCGGCGCAACTGTATACAGTCTGGAAGAAATGCAGGCACTCCTGCAGGATACAGATGCCTTGGTCAAGGAATACAAACAAACACACGAGGATTGGTTATGAGAATACTGGTAGTTAACGACGACAGCATCAGCGCTTCTCAACTGATGCCGCTGATCAAGTGGTGTCAGAAGCTGGGCGAAGTTACCGCCGTCGTCCCCAAATACGAACAAAGCGGCAAAAGTCAAAGCATTGAACTGCACAAGCCTTTTGAGATCAAAAAGCTGGAGACAGAGCCGGGCATCACGGTGTATACAGTGGACTCCTCCCCTGCCGACTGCGTCCGCTATGCGGTGCTGGGTATGAAGCAACACTATGACCTTGTGATTTCCGGCATCAACCGGGGCTTCAATATGGGCCGGGACATTATGTACTCCGGCACAGCAGGCGCAGTTTTTGAAGCAGTTTCTTTGGGCATGAAGGCTGTGGCTATTTCCACCGGCCCGGAGTTTTATGATCGGGCCATTGAGCCGCTGGACCAAGTGCTGGAATTTTTCCGGGAACACCGGCTGATGGAAAAATGCGATCTTTATAATGTGAATGTGCTCCCGGAGGCCAAGGGCATTCGCATCACCCGGCAGGGCGGTCATTTCTATTCTGACGATTTTGTCCACGAGGGAAATGATATGTATATGCCCCACGGACTCTGTGTGTATCAGAACAACAACGATTTGACACTGGACACCGATTGCGTGATGAATGGCTACATATCCATCATGCCCCTGACCATTGATCGGGCCGATCCGGAAGTCTACCGTCAATTAAAGCACTTAAATCCATAAAAGAAACCCACCGGCATATAGCCGGTGGGTTTTTGTTTGGTTGTAAATCAGGCAGCCTTGCCGGAGGGAGTAACCATGGTGGGGATCTCTTCGCCAAACAGAACGAATGCCAGTTCGGGATAATCCACAAATACGTTACGGGTGCCGGTAATAGACTCAACAGAGTCGTTGCGGCCCAGTTCCCAAGTGTCTACCGGATCTTCTGCGATCCAATCCAGCAGAACATCAACGCTCTCGATTGCGCCGGCCTCGCCCCACATCTTGGAGGTGTTCTCCCAACGGACGTAGGTGTAAAGCACGATACGAGCCACGTCACCGCGGAGGTTCAGAACGCCAGCGGAGATGTTGTTAGGATCGTAGAAACCGGTGCTGCGGCCGTAAGCCTTGTTGTTGCGGCTGCTGTTGACGCTGCTGACAGTGGGACGCAGAGTCATAATATCAGCGCACTCGCCGGTGGTGTCGTTGCTAACATCCGGAGTCTCAGTCTTGCTCTTGGGCCAGCAGTGCTCACGGTTCCAGGTGTCGCCTGCATCCCAAGCAGGACCAACCAGTCTGCCGGTATAGAATGCAGAAATGCCAACGACTTCAACACCCTGATCCATGCAATCTGTGAAGGGATACAGGTAACGGGTGTCACCGTAGCTGGTGACCTTATCGTGGTTGCTCTTCATCAGGTTGTTCAGAGCCAGATACAGTTCAGAGCTGGGAACATTTGCAACCGTGGAAGAACCGGCCTTTGCAGCCAGGGTTTCGTAGGTCACATTGTTGTCATTATAGAACTGAATCGCATTGGGAGACAGGAAGGTGGCATTGTAGCCTCTGCGGCCCCAGTTCTTGATCACATTGGTGTAAGTGCTGTAGCTGCCGTAGGAATAGACCAGGTCAGCAGCGCTGGAAATGGGATCTGTTGTGGGGACGAAAGGACCGTTGTTGCTACCGCTGTTGCCGCTGTTACCGCTGTCGCCGGTGCTGCCGGAGGCAGCACCGTAAACGACTTCGATTTCAGTGATACGGACCTGACCGTTGGTAGCGGTACCGCTGTTACCAACGCCGAAGGTAATGGAGGAAGCATTCACTTCCACAACCGCGCCGGATTGTACGGCATTGCCGTTCAGGGTCAGAACGCCGTTGTTGTTAGGCGAATAGGTGATCTTTACAGAGACGATGCTGCCGGCAGTGGTGGCTACAGTCACACTGGGATTTTCACTCTGATAGATTCTCCAGTTGCTGCCGCTGGTATAGTACTTGCCGGTATTGCCGCCGCCGGTTGCAGTGACAGTCACATTGCCGTCCAGATTCACAGTGGGATACTGGGTGCTGTTTGCCCAGCTATGTGCAGCTGCGTAATCGCCAATAACAGTGGAAACAGTGACAGAGGACTCATAAGCCACTTCAATTTCAGTGATACGAGCCTGACCGTTGGTTGCGGTACCGGTGTTGCCAACGCTGAAGGTAATGGAGGAAGCATTCACTTCCACAACCGCGCCGGATTGTACAGCATTGCCGTTCAGGGTCAGAACACCATTGTTATTGGAGGTATAGGTGATCTTTACAGACAGGATCTTGCCCACCGCAGCGCTCAAAGTTACGCTGGGATTTTCGCTCTGATAGATTCTCCAGTTGCTGCCGCTGGTATAGTACTTACCGGTATTGCTGCCGCTGCCGGATGCAGTCACAGTGATGTTGTTATCCAGCGTCATAGCAGAATACTTGACACCATTTTCCCAGTTGTTGGCAGATGCATAATCAGCAACAGAGGTAGTGACAGTGGTAGTATTGGGATCTTCCGGAACGGTGTGCTCCAGGAGCCAGCCGTTCTTGATCTGTGCAGCGCCCTTGTACTGACACAGCACACCATAGATGGTAACGATGTCGCCAACAGCAGGCTTCACAGTCATCTTGTCGTAACGCAGATCGCCGATTGCATCGTACAGACCGTAGATATACAGGCTGTTGCCTTCTGCATCCTCAATGTACAGGTTGCCGTAGGTCTCGTTCTTGATCTCGGTAACTGTACCGGTGACCTGATACTTGATGGGAGTGGTCTCGTTGTTTGCAACTGCTTCACCAATGGTGTTAGCCTGGGGCAGGGTTGCAGAAACTCTGTGCTCAGTCATCCAGGCATTCTTCATCTGAGGAGTGCCCTTATACTGGCTCATAACGCCATAGAGAGTTACGAAGTCGCCAACAGCAGGCTTCTGCTCCAAAGCATCGTAACGGGTCTTGCCGTCAGCGCTGTACAGGCCATAGATGTACAGGCTGTCGCCATTGGCATCCTGGATGTACACATTGCCGTAGGTTGTGTTCTTGATCTCGGTGATCACACCGCTGACCTGATACTTGGTCTCGGTGTCTGCGGTCAAACCGGCACCCAGCTCAGCTGCTTTCTTCAAAGACAGAACCTGAGTGTGGGAGACGATGGTGGCATTCTTCATCTGAGGAGCGCCGTTATACTGACCCAATCCACCGCTAACGACCAGAACATCGCCAACAGCAGGCTTTACGGTCAGGCTATCATAACGAATGTTATTTGCGTCATACAGACCGTAGACATAGAAGGAGTTGCCGGCAGCGTCTGCCAGGTACAAATTGCCGTAGGTTGTATTGTCGATCTTGGTAATAACGCCCTGAACTGCATACATCTCTTTGGTGTAGTCAGTCTGTGCTGCACCGATTCTGTTTGCCTCGGGGATGGAGGTCAACACCAGCTCATCCGGATCCTTGGGAGCAGCGGGAACCACAAAGTCCCAGGAAGCAGTCAGCTTTTCCTTGCCATCGGTGATGGTAGCAGTCAGCTTGTAAGCGACCTCATTCTCGCCGGGAACGACCTTAACAGTCACAGTGCCGTCGCCGTTGTCCACAATGGTAACAGCCTCGTTGTCAACAGTCCAGGCGACCTTGACATTTACCTTGTTGACCTTGTAAACATTTTTACGGGTGAAGTCTTCAGCGGTAACAGTGGGAGTCTCAGTTGCAGGATAATCCTTCTTCAGCTGATCGAAGGCCTTCTGCTCTTCGCTGACAGCAGTTTCCTTCAAAGTAGCCAGACGGGCCACGAAGTTGCCGTCGCCCTTTGTATCCAGCATGCCGGCATTCTCGCCGGTAACACGGAACAAACCACTGGGGCTGATGGTCTTGTAGAAGCTATAAGTACCGAAGAAATAGGGCTCTCCCTCAACATCACAAGTGAAGGACTTGATGGTCTTGTTCCACTTCAGGGTCACAGAAGCCTTGCTGGAGAACACAACATTCTTATGTGTGCCGCTGGGCAGGATCTCGAGATACTTCTTAGCGCCCTTCTGCATGATGTACATACGATAGCCGCCGGAAACCTCTTCCACAAAGACATCGATAGCCTTTGCAGGATCCTGGGTGGTCTCGAAGTAGTAGCCATCCATATTGCCGGTGATGTACAGTTTCTCTTCACGGTTCTTCTGATCCAGGAAGAACTTGTAGGCAGTGCCTGCTACAGGCTTGTCAACAACGACAGGAACCAGGGAGGAAACGAACTGCTTCTTAGGCTCGTCCTTGCCGGTGTTCTTCCAGCTATCCAGCTTACAGCCTGCGCCGAACTGAACAGTGCCCTTGTAGTTGACGATCCAACCGGTAACGGTGATGGTGTCGCCCTTGCCGATCTTGTCAGCACCGGTGCCTGCCAGACGGTAGCACTGGATGGGCTTGGTCTTATCGCCGCCGACCTCAATGGTGACGGTGACGTTCTTATACTGGGGATTGTACTCGGTGTTGACCTTGGTGATCACACCGGTCAGAGTTGCTTCGTAAGGCAGTGCGCCGCCTTCAGCCAGCGCATAAGCTTCCTTCAGAATCTGCTTGGGATCTGTGGGAGCCTCGATCTTCTCGCCTACGATAACATTGTCCAGAGTACAGCCGGCATCGAACTCAATGGTGCCATTGTAGTTCTTCAGCTTGCCGGTAACAGTGATGATATCGTTGGGCTTGAGCTTATCTGCGCCCTCACCGCTCAGGCGGTAGCACTGGATGGGCTTGTCCTCAGCGCCTTCGACAGCGATGGTGACAGTGATGTTCTTATAGCCTGCATCCCAGGGAGTATCAATAGAAACGATCTTACCGGTCAGGGTAACCTCGTAATCCATAGATTCACCGGACTCCAGCTTGTATGCATCTTCCACGATGGAGAGCATATTGCCGGCGGCGGGAATCATATGATTCCAGGAATGAGAGACTTTGTTGCCTGCTTCATCATAAATGGTAGCAGTCAGCACATACTTGACGTCGGATTCCACTTCTTCGTTGACATCGATGGTAACCATACCGTCGTTGCCCTTAACGATCTTGATATATTCCTCGCCAATGTCGGCTGTCCAAACTACTTCGTAGTTCTTGCCGTTGACAGGAACATTGCTGATACGCTGGAAATCCTTAGGGGTCTTCTCACTGGGCTTCTTGTAAACAGTCTTGATATACTCAAGGGCTGCTTCCAGATCAGCCGTGTTGGTGGTGCTTGTTTCCGGCTTTTTGCCACAGCCTGCAAACAGGCTCAGGCACATTGCCAGAAGCAATACCCATGCTAATACTTTCTTCATAGCAAACTCCTTTTTATATTATTGAATTTGGATATTATCCGCGGAGAATACTTTAATCTGGTAGGTGCCGTTGAAGTAGTCCACGATGCCCTTGACATCGATGATTCTGCCTTCATAGACATCTGCCTTGACCAGTTTGCCATTGTCGTCCACCAGAACGGTGGTGCGTACATCAATGGTACGGTCGCCTACCTTACAAGTCAATGTGAATGCACCTTTGGAGGAGCTTTCTTCATTGGTGGTGGTGTAGGAGTCCACCACTTTCAGGCCTTTCATCTGGATGGAGGTGCTCATAGCCATCGCTGCATAATCTGCAGAAATGCTCTCGCCCTCATCGTTGACGATCTTGACCTTGCCGTCGAGGAACTTATCCGCGCTGGTTTTCACAAAGGCGGGTTTGTTTCCTTCGCTGATCTTTTGGATGTTGCCCGGATCGTTGGGCTTCATCAAACGGTAGTTCAGGTCAGAGACCTGGTACGTACCGCCTGCCTGATAATACTGAACAGAGCCAACAATGCGAACCTCGTTGCCCACATTCAGAATTTCCAGGCCTTTGCCGTTGAGGTTATAGCCATAGTATACGGACATTCCGTAATACATATCCGTTTCGGCATCATAATCTTCCACGTAAACGCTGTTGTTGTCGTTGACCGTCACAACGCCGTTGAAGGCTACTTTCATGCCATCATACTTTTCAATGTTGCTGCGCAGTTCCTTTAAGGTCAGCTCCACAGCCTCACCGTAGTAGAAATCCGGATCCTTCTGACCGGAATGGACATTGAGCTTCTGCTGCTTTGCCTGGTTGATGGCTTTCATACACACATCACCGTACTGATTGTTGGCAGAGCTGCTGGCAATGGCCAGACCGTTCTGCAGCAGTTCGATGTTCAGGTTGCGGTATGGCTCAGACTCTGCAGTCTTGTACCAAACCCAAACCAGGTAACGGTCGCCGGTAGAATCGGCTTCCCACTGGGCAGTTTCAGACTCAATGATAATGGAGGTTGCGGCGGAAAGCTTTTCCTGAGTAAACTTGGAAGCTTTTTTGCCGTACTCCTCGATCTTGCCGGTGGACTCCGGGGTGTTTACCGCCAAATAGCGACCCTTAAGCACACCGCCGGGCATCACGGAGGAAGGTACATAGAAGTGCGTTGTATCGCCGTCAACATACATTTTTACCGTGACTTTCTGCTGGGCAGTGCCGGAATTCTCCTTCAGCTGCACCTGGGCAGCATAGTCAACGACTTCCCCACTTGCCTGCTGATTGCCGGATGCACTACCGGTCGTCTCCGGCTGATCGGAGTTGCCTCCGCAGCCGGCCAGACAGCCGACTGCGAGGCAAATTGCCAATAGTATAGATAAAAACCGTTTCAGCATAAGCAATTATCCGTTGTATTCACACTCGTCGATTGCATCCTGGAATGCATTGTCGATCTGCTTGTCAATGTCGCTGGTCAGAACCAGGCACTTGGACATCAGAGCGCCCACCTGATCACGGGCGGTGGAAGAACCGTTGAATGCAGGAGAGGTGTAGTAAGCATCCTGCTGATCCAGACAAACCTTAGCAGCCAGAGCGGAAACATAGTCGCCGCCGTCAGCGCTCTTAAGGTACTCAGCGTAAACTTCGTTCTGGCCGACAGACTTCAGCACGGGAACGTAGCCGGAAGCCATACCGAACTCAGCCTGGAAGTCCACATTGGTGGTCAGGAACTTAACGAACAGCCAGGAAGCCATAACTTCCTGAGGATTGCTCTTCTGGAAGATGCAGAGGCTGGGACCCTGGGAGATAACCTTCTTGTTGTCAGCGCTCAGCTGAGGAATGGTGGCGATGCCCACCTCGAAGGGATAGTTGCCGTCCACCTTGTCAGGACGCTGGTGGGTAGCACCTGCGGAAGAACCGATGGACATATAGCTCTTGATGCCCTCCTGTGCGGTGAACAGGCCGGAGGTATATGCACCGTACAGAGTCTGGGTGGTCAGGTAGCCCTTGTTGTACCAATCATTGAACTTCTTAACGAAGGCCTTGTTGGTATCGTTGTTAAACAGGTAATGATCTTCCTTTGCGCTGGTGTAGGGAGACTTGGACTGCTCACACATAGTGATGAACCAGTTTGCTTCGGAGTCGTAGCCGAGAGGAATGGACTCAGCATCGATCTTCTTGATCTGCTCACAGACCTTTTCCAGCTCGTCCCAGGTGGTGGGAACGGTCAGGCCGTTAGCGTCGAAGAAGGTCTTGTTGTAGTACAGAACCTCAGTGGACTTACTCAGAGGCAGGGTGTACATCAGATCGTCGCCGAACTGCTTGCCTTCGTTGTAGTAACCTTCGATGAAGTCAGCCTTTTGCTCGTCGGTCAGACCAACGATCTCCTTGCTGCCGTCAGCGCGGGTAACTTCAACCTTGCTTGCGATCAGGTTGTCCAGAGTGGTCACTGCGCCGGCCAGGTTGTACAGAGCAACGTGGTCAGGGTAGCAGTATGCGATGTTGGGCTGGTTGCCTGCGGGGATCTCGGTGGAAATCTGCTCACGCACATCATCATAGCCGCCTACCTGCTCGGAGACGATCTTGATGTTGGGGTAGAGCTTGTTGAACTCGGTGATGTAGAAATCCAGTACATCACGCAGGTTCTGGCCCATGGTGTGGTAGAAGGTGATCTCGACAGCGCTGCCGTCGTAGCCGCCTTCCGGCACATCAAAGTTTGCAACAGCTTGTTTGTTGCCGTCGGTGGAATTGTTGCCGCTGCCACCGCAAGCCGCGAGCATACTCACGACCAGTACGACCAGCATCAGCATTGCCAGAAGTCTTCTCATTTTATTTTTTCCTTTCTATAAATAATTTTTTTAAAACAAATTTATTACAAGCTGACTTGCAGCTTATATACAGAAATTAACCCTTGATGCCGCTGCGGCTGACACCTGCCATAATATACTTGCGCAGGAAGATAAATACCAAAAACAGCGGTGCGGAAACCAGGGCGACGGCCGCCATCTGCACAGGGTAGTTTACATCACCGGAGGTGGTGGTAAAGGCATTGCGCAGACCGTTGGTGATCAGGCGGTGGGCCTCGTCATTGGCCACCAGTCGGGGCCACATATAGGAGTTCCATGCGCCCATCATCTTCAAAATTGTGATGGAGATCAATGTAGGCAGGGCCAAGGGCACCATAACCTTCCACAGATACTTAATGTCAGAAGTGCCGTCTACCTTGGCAGCAAGATACAGCTCGTTGGGAATCTGCAGGAAATTCTGCCGCAGCAAGAAGATATAGAACACGCTGACCAGGAAGGGTACTACCAGAACTGTATAGGTGTTCATCCAGTTCAGCTGGGTAACGGTGGTGTAATTGGTGATGGTGAACAGCTCACCGGGAATCATCATCGTTGCCAACAGCAGGGTAAACAGAGTATCTCTGCCCTTAAACTCCAAACGGGCAAAGGCAAACGCCGACAGCACCGTAATGATCAACGACAGCAGCGTGGAGCTGACACCGACGATCATGGTGTTAACGAACAGATCGCCCAGGTTTGCAGTGGTAAAAGCCTCCGCATAGTTGGAGAACATGATCCGTTTCGGCCAGAAGGTGGGGACGTTCAACCGATACTCTTCCAGTGTTTTCAGAGAGGAGATGATCATCCAGTAGAAGGGGAACAGAACGATCAGCGCCATAACGATCAGAAACAGGTAAGTAAAAAACTGTACTGTCAACTTACCCGTACGGCTGCGCAGAGATGCCTGCTGCATATTCTTTGCTTTCATAACTCTTTTATCCATAGCGCAGCCCTCCTTAATAATGGGTATGCTTCTTGATGACATTGTTGTTGAATAATGTCACTGCAAGAATAATACCGAACAGGATCAGCGCTGCCGCGCTGGCGCGGCCCTGGCTGTTGGTGCTCAATGCGTCATAGATAAAGCCGACCATGGTGTTCAGTCTGCCGGCATCGTCCGGGGGGCCCATCTGTTCGCCGAAGATACCGACGATGCTTGTGTATTCCTTAAAGCCGCCGATAAAACCGGTGATGATAACATAAGCCAGCATGGGAGAAAGCAGCGGCACTGTGATGCGGGCGAAGACCCGTCTGCGGGGTGTGCCGTCTACCTTGGCAGCATCGTAATACTGCTTGTTGATGCTCTGCAGACCGCCCAGCAAAACCAGGATCTTAAAGGGCAGTGCATTCCATACGATGTAGACCACCATAACCGTAATATTGGCTACATAGGTAGAGCCGTAATTGATCCAGTTGACCGGCTTGCCACCAAAGAACTCGATCACATTATTAATAATACCGGCGGTGACGATGATCTCATTTTCCGTGCCGTAAAAGCTGCCGACGATGTTAAACATAGCGGCAAACACCATACCAATGGCGATGGAGTTGGTCACATAAGGCAGGAAGAAAATGGTCTGCAGGATCTTCTGCAAGGGTTTGATGGAATTCAGTGCCACCGCGATCAGCAGCGCCAGCAAAGTGGACACCGGCACGGTCAGCACACAAAGCAGCGCTGTATTTTGCAGACACTGCAAAAAGCGTCTGTATTCGATAACCTTTTGGAAATTGCCCAGGCCAAACTCAAAGGTCATACCTGCGGCAGCCTTCAGGCCACTGTAGCCTTCCAGCAAAGACATACGAACGGTATTGAAAATAGGCCATACGGTAAAGACCAGCAGAATCGCGATTGCCGGTGACAAGTACAGCCATGCTTTCCATTGCTGTTTACTATCTACCATATTACTTCACCTCAAAACCGATTCTTTCCTCAGTTTCCTTATTGAAAATGAAAACCTTATGGGGCTTCAGGTTGAAGCGGACCTCTGCCCGGGTCAGATCGATCTTATTGTCTGCGTTGATAATGGCGCGAACTACAGGATTTACGGAGGCTTCGTTGGTGGAAACGATACTCACATCGCGGCCCATAACCTCCACATTGTTCAGCTTGCAGGCAAAAGCGCCGTCTTCAGCCAGTTCAAAGCCTTCGGGGCGGATACCCACAGCAACTTCCTGGTCAGCCACATCTCCCACATCCAGCACTGCATCCTGGCCGATGTAGAGCTTGCCGCCCTTGACCTGACCATTAAACACATTGATAGGAGGTGTGCCCAGGAACTTGGCAACAAACAGATTCTTGGGATCGTCGTAAACCTCCTGGGGCTTGCCGATCTGCTGGACAACACCCAGCTTCATAACTACGATCATATCGGAAATGGACATTGCCTCTTCCTGGTCGTGGGTAACAAACACAGTGGTAATGCCGGTCTCCTTCTGGATACGGCGGATCTCCTCACGGGTCTGCAGACGAAGACGGGCATCCAGGTTGGAAAGGGGCTCATCCAGCAGCAACACTCTCGGCATCTTAACCAGCGCACGGGCAATTGCCACACGCTGCTGCTGACCGCCGGACAGCTCGCTGGGCTTGCGGTCCATCAGTTCATCGATCTGCACCAGCTTGGCAGCCTCAATAGCCCGCTCCAGCATTTCTTCCTTGGTCATCTTGTCCTTGCCCTTCAGATTCTGCAGGGGGAACAGGATGTTCTGCTTTACAGTCATGTGGGGATACAAAGCATAGTTCTGGAACACCAGACCGATGCCACGGTGTTCTGTGGACAGCTCTGTCACATCGTCCTCGCCAAAGAAGATCCGACCGCTGGTAGGCTTCTGCAAACCACTGATCATATACAGTGTGGTAGATTTGCCGCAGCCGGAGGGTCCCAAAAGACCGATCAGCTTGCCATCGGGAATTTCAAAGGTGAAGTCATTGACGGCCACCACCTCGCTGCCGGCTTTCTTGTCCCGGCTGGGGAAGATTTTTGTCAGATTCTGTAATGTAACTTTCATACGAAATCCTTCCAATATATGTTTATTTTTTTAATAAATTTAGTAATCCTGGCGCTTTGCCCGTTCTGCGTGGATACGCTTTGTATAGGCGATCAGATCTTCCGTAGTTTCAAAGATCTTTTGGCTGGCGATGTCCACCAGCACGGTGCCTGCCAGCCGGTCATGAATGGTGGCCCGGTTCTGTCCCAGTGCAACACACAGCACCTGGGCAACCAGCAGTGCCAGCAGCACCAGCGTACCGGTAATGTCCATGGCGCCCCAGAACAGCATCAGTACGATATACACCGGGATCATCGTCTCAACGGCATATTTGCCAAGCACCGTTCTGGCGAACAGCTGCAGCGGATTGACCTTCACACCGTCGTTGCGGACCACACCCAGGGAAAAGCACTTTTTACCCACAGTTTGTCCATTTTTCAGCAATAGTGGAACCACAAATTCCAGCACGAGCATAGCGATCAAAATGCCCATCGTGGTCATCAGCACAGAGAGGTTGACCACCATATTATAGGCATACACAGTCTGCTCATCTGCGATCAATGCATCGTACGCTGCGTCATAATTGGCTTTCTCCTCCGCGGTCATAGCCAGATATGCCGACTGATCGATATCGAAGGTTACACCGTATTGCTTTTCATAACTGTCATACGCAGCCTGCAGTTTCTGATCATAGCTGTCGTAATCCAAAATTGCGGAAAGTCCGAAAGCTGCACCTACTGCCAGGACACACAGCAGCATCAAATCCAGTATCCAGGCAGCGATTCTTTTCCAGCTGCTTGCTCTTTGCAAGTCCACAGACTTCATCCTTTCCTAAGACGCAACGCTTCCGGAAAATCACCGGGAACGCGCAGGTCTCCCCTGCCCACACCCAGAAAAATATCCGGTTTGTTATCGCCGTGATAATCACTGCCGCCGCTGGGCAGCAGACCGTATTTTTTTGCAATTTGTTCCGCCAGCGCGGTCTGTTCGGGGCTGAATTTGGAATAATACACTTCCATGGCATCCAGTCCAGCCTGCACCGCCCGGGGCAAAAATTTCCGCAAGCCGGTTTCATCCAGGCTTAAAAACGGATGGGCCAGCACCGCCACCGCACCGATGGACTTGATAAAGCGGATCGCGTCATAGGCATCCAGCCGCCGGGGCGGCCGGTAAAAGCCCTTGGACTCATTTAAATATTCCTTGAAGGCATCCTTGATCGACGGCACATAACCCAGCCGGGTCATTTCTGCGCCGATCACCGCCCGGTTCACATTCCCGGCAGCAGCCGCTTTGATCTTGTCGTAGTCCAGTGCAAAGCCGATGTCGTTCAGTTTGTCGACCAGCGACCGATTGCTCTGCTCCTTTTCCAGCAGCAGCGGTGCCATTAGTGCCGTCACCTCGGCATATTTTTCCGGGCGGATAAACAGACCTAAAATATGCAGCTCCGTCTTTTCATACTGGGTGGAAAGCTCCACACCCGGCACAGCCTCCACCGGGCCTTCCGATGCAGCCGCCACAAATTCCGGCAGCCCCGCCACCGTGTTGTGATCGCACAGCGCCACCGCCGAAAGCTGCAGCTGCCGGGCCTGGCTGATCAGTTGCGACGGTAAGCAAGTTCCGTCAGAGTAATACGAGTGGGTATGCAAGTCGCAAAATGCCATACCTTACACCTTTTTCCTGGCGCCGGAGTTGAACAGCCCCTTGATAATCTCTTTGGCCGCCTGGTCATAATCATCACCGGGAACTACATAGTCGCAGATCTCCGCGTTTTTGGTTTCCGAATCCAGTGCCAGCAGACGGCTGACTTTCTCGCCGTTGCTCAGCTGTTTTTCCAGCACGGAGGCCACCAGATCTCTCTTTCTGCGCTTAATGTATACCGTAGCCACATTGGGAAAATGGGTCTTCAGCGACATAGCACCACAGATATCCATAATGGTCAGCACATGCTTGCCGGAGGCCAGAATATCTTCCACATCCTGCTTCCGGGAGCCGTAGCAATGGCCGGCATACATGGTAGATTCAAACAGCTCACCCTTCTCCTGAAGATCCCGGAAGGCCTCCAGGGAGATGTAATGATACCAATCATCACCGCCCATACCTACCGTTGCATCGGTTGTATAGCTGCTTAGCTTTTCAAATCTCTTTTTTCCTTTGAGCAGCTTCTGGGCAATTTCCGTTTTTCCGCTGCCGGAAGGACCGACCAGCACCACGATACCCGGCTGATTCGGGTCAAAGCGCTGGGTTTTTGTACTGTAGCTGTCGGAGATGACCTCCACCAGCTTCAAAAACTCATCATAGGTGTTTACCGCCAGCACACCGGTAGCATCCTGATTCCAGGGGCGGCGCATCAAAATGGGATATGCCGCATTGGAACGGGTGACATTGTGCATACCGTCATCAAAGAGGATATCCACATCGATCTTATCCTTTCGGGAACCCATATAAATGTGGTCCGCCGGGATCTCCGGAAATTCCTCCATCAGCCGCTGGGCGCGGATGCTCATAAACTGAGGATACACAGAAGTGGAAACAAAGACCTCCGTCAGCTGGGACAATTTTTTCACAAACTGCCGGGCGCCCTTGATCACAGGCTGGGTGCGGTAAAATTCCGGATCCTGAAAGATCTCAAAGATCACATCCGCACGGGTACCCAATTTACCCCAGCGATCCACTTCATAAATACTCAGCGGTGGGTCAAAATGATATTTTTCATTGGCAAGACGAATGGCATACGGCACACACTCCATCAGCACATCGTCAATATCTAAGGCCGTAGAAAGCCTGAATTTTCGATCCATCTTTTTCTCCTGTCCACTGCAAATATTGCTCTTTTGCAGCAGTATCTATCCGTCCAGTTTCCATAACAACATTATCCGTAAACTAAACATTGTATTCGTTGTTATTATATCACTTTTTACGAAAAAAAGCAACAAATATAACCGTATTTTATAGATAATTTAAGAGACTTTTGGGGCATAAAAAGGCATTTCAAAATATCCCTTTTTCGGAAAAAATTGTGTGCCGATTCCCCGCTGTCGCAACAATAAAAACGGAGCAGGCATCCTGCTCCGTTTTATTTGTATTTTTCAGATAACGGTTATTTTTTCCGCTTCCTCCGGCTGAAAAAGCCGTCTGACCTTTTCCGAATTTGTGATCACCTGATCAATGGTCCGGATGGGCACAAGGTTATACGGTGTTGACAGACCCAGCTTTGTTTCATCACACAAAAACACCGTTTTTTTGGATTGGTGAATGGCCACTCTGCGAATCTGCGTTTCCGGCAAGGAAGGGTCGGTAAGCACACCGTTTTCGTTGACACCGTGACAGGAGAAAAACAGCGTATCAATGTTAAACCGCTGGATAAAGTCCTCGGCAAAGCTACCGAAGTGCGCCAGGGAATTTTCAAAGATCTCACCGCCGGTGCAATAGGTCTTGATTCCCTTTTGCACCAAAAGCGTTGCCAGAGGGATGCCGTTGGTGATAACGGTAATGCCCTTTTTGTCACTTAAAAAATCCGCCATTTGCAGTGTGGTGGTGGAAGAATCGATAAAAATCAAATCATAATCATTGACCATGGTGGCCGCCTGGCGGCAAAGGGCCCGCTTTTCCGCGGCATTGACTGTTTTGCGAAAATCCAGAGGTGCGACAATATGCTCCGCCTGAATGACCTTTGCGCCACCGTGGCTGCGGATGATCTGATTTCTCCTGCGCAGCTCCGCCAGATCCCGGCGAATGGTAGGCAGGCTCACATAGAGCATTTTGCTCAGCTGCAGCGCTGAAATATATTGCTCCTTTTCCAGGATGGAAAGGATGCGGTCATACCGTTCTTCCTTTAGCATACCGGCCTCCGTTTGATCGTTTTTGATTGATTATCGACTTTTTAGCCATCGATTGACAATCGTTTTTGACCGTTTTATTATAATACAGGTATTTCCAGTTTGTCAACAAGGAGAGAGAAGATATGTATGATGTTGTGATCATCGGCGCAGGTGTTGTGGGCGGAATGATCGCGCGCACCCTTTCCAAATATGATCTTCAGATCTGCATCTTGGAAAAAGAGAACGATGTGGCAATGGGTGCCACCAAGGCCAACTCTGCCATCGTCCACGCAGGTTTCGATGCCCACGAAGGCAGTCTGAAGGCCCGGCTCAATGTCCGGGGCAGCCAAATGATGGAAACGGTTTGCCGGGAGCTTGGGGTCAAGTACATAAACAACGGCTCTTTGGTCATTGGCTTTGACGAAGATGACCGGGCCACGATCCAGGCGCTGTATCAGCGGGGTATCGAAAACGGTGTTGCGCAGCTGCGGGTTGTGGACAAAGCAGCGCTCAAGCAGCTGGAGCCTAATATTTCTGACAACGCTGTCTGCGCATTGGTCGCCCCCACAGGCGCCATTGTATGTCCCTACGACCTGACCATCGCAGCCATCGGAAACGCAATGGATAACGGTGCAGAATTAAAATGTAATTTTTCCGTGGAGAATATTCAAAAAACCGAAAACGGCTACAAGGTATTCTCTTGCAATGATTGCGTGGAATCTCGTTTTGTGATCAACTGTGCAGGTCTTTACTCTGACAAGATCGCAGCGATGATCGGTGACGATTCCATCTGTGTGCATCCCCGGAAGGGCGAATATATCCTGCTGGACAAAGAGTGCGGCAATTTGGTATCTCATACCATTTTCCAGACTCCCTCCAAAATGGGTAAGGGCATTTTGGTCAGTCTCACTGTGGACGGCAACCTGCTGCTGGGCCCCACCTCTGTGGATATACAGGACAAGGAAAATAAGAACACCTCTGAAGAAGGCTTTGCCGACATCCTGGAAAAGGCGCAAATGAGTTTGCAGGCGATTCCCGGTGGCAAGGCGATTACCTCCTTCTGCGGCCTGCGCGCCGTGGGTAATACCGGTGATTTTATCATCACTGCGCCTCAAAAAGGCTTTATCCACACCGCCGGCATCGAATCTCCCGGTCTGTCCGCCTCCCCTGCCATTGCTGAATATGTGACAAATATGCTCAAAGACAACGGTCTGACCCTCACCGAAAAAGCCGGTTATAACCCCATTCGGGTTTCTTCCCACGCTTTCCGGGAGGCATCTATGGAAGAAAAGAACCGGATGATCCGCGAAGAGCCTGCCTACGGCAGAATCGTCTGCCGGTGCGAGGGTGTTACCGAAGGTGAGATTTTGGATGCCATTCGCCGCAACCCCAAAGCCACCGATCTGGACGGTGTCAAGCGCAGAACAAGAGCCCAGATGGGCAGATGCCAGGGCGGCTTCTGCAGTCCGTACATTATTGAGCTTTTGGCAGCGCAGCTGCAGATCCCCTATGAATGCGTAACCAAGTTCGGCGGCGCATCCACCATCAATATCGGCAAAACCAAAGGAGGGCAGCTGCAGTGAGAGATTTGGTAATTATCGGCGGCGGTCCTGCCGGAATGAGCGCGGCCATTGCCGCCTACGAAAGCGGAATCAGAGATATTTTGATTCTGGAAAGAGATGCGCAGCTGGGTGGTATTTTGCAGCAATGCATCCACAACGGCTTCGGTCTGCATAACTTCGGTGAGGAGCTGACCGGTCCGGAATATGCCTGGAAATATGAAAAGCAGGTGCGCCAGCTGGGCATCGAACGGAAGCTGAACACAATGGTGCTGGATCTGACGGAAGACAAGGTCATCACCGCCACCAATTCTGAAGAGGGCATTTTCCAAATCCAGGCCAAAGCGGTGATTTTGGCTATGGGTTGCCGGGAGCGCTCCAAAGGCGCGCTGAACATTGCCGGCAGCCGTCCTGCAGGTATTTTCAGTGCAGGCACTGCCCAGAAGTTTATCAATATGAAAGGCTATCTGCCCGGTAAAAATGTGGTGATTTTGGGCAGCGGCGACATTGGCCTGATTATGGCCCGGAGAATGACCCTGGAAGGCGCAAAGGTCCACGCGGTGTGCGAGCTGATGCCCTATTCCGGCGGTCTGGCCCGTAACATTGCCCAGTGTCTGGACGATTTCGGCATTGAGCTGAAATTAAGCCATACCGTGGTGGAGATTCACGGCAAGGACCGGGTAGAGGGCGTAACCATCGCGAAGGTGGATGAAAACAGAAAACCCATTGCCGCAACCCGGGAATACATCCCCTGCGACACGCTGCTGCTTTCCGTAGGCCTGATCCCGGAAAACGAGCTTTCCAAGGCCGCTAATGTAAACCTTTGCCGCACCACCAACGGCGCGGTGGTGGATCAGGACAGACAGACCTCTGTGCCGGGCATTTTTGCCTGCGGCAATGTGCTGCATGTTCACGACCTGGTGGACTTTGTTTCCCAGGAGGCAGAAATTGCCGGCAAGGCCGCGGCAGAATATGTCAATCAGGTCCAGGAAGCATCTGCAAACATCCCTCTGACCACCGACGGCAAGATCCGCTACACCGTTCCCCAGGTTATCACAAAGAAAAAGGATGTCACCGTCTATTTCCGTGTAGGCGATATTTACAAGAATGTCAAAATCAATGTATTTGACGGTGAAAAGTTGGTTTTGTCCCGGAAGCGCCCGAAGGTAGCTCCCGGTGAGATGGAGTCCATCACAATCAAGGCCGAACAGTTGGAAGCGGCAACGCAGCTGCATTTTGCTTTGGAGGTAATGTGATATGGAAAGAAAACTTACCTGCATCATTTGCCCTCTGGGCTGCGATCTGACGGTCAAGCTGGAAAACAACACTGTGCTGGAGGTCTCCGGCTTTACCTGCCCCAGAGGAAAGGCTTATGCCGAAACTGAATGCACCAACCCTTTACGGACCGTCACCTCAACGGTCAGATGCAGCGACGGAAGCCTGGTTTCCGTCAAAACCGATAAGCCTATCCCCAAGGAGAAGATGGCCCAGTGTATGGCCCGTATCAACCAGGCTGTAGCCACCCTTCCCATCGCCATTGGCGATGTGATTCTGGAGGATGTGTTTGGCAGCCGAATTGTTGCCACCCAAAACAACACCGGCAATGCATAAATACCAACAGCGCAGTGGAGCCCACTGCGCTGGTTTTTATTTCCGTTTCGATTTACTTTTCGGCTTTGTTATATTATAATAGGTGCAGCGTCCGGGAGAGCATCTATTTTGCCCCAATGATCGTATTTGTTCATTTTTAAGTTTTTGTTTTTAAAAATTGCAACATATTACTCTGATTTCCTTGTCTATCCCCTTGACTGTGTTCATTTTCTGTGGTATTATGACGAAAATTAAAACAAAAGGTGGTTACACAATGAAAAAAAGAGTGCTTTCCCTCATTTTGGTGCTAATGCTGTGCGTTGGTATGCTGGCCGGTTGCGGTGGCAGCGATGAAAACAGCGTGATTATCTACTCCAGTGACGAAGACTACATCAATGAATATTTCCTGGAGCGGCTGGAAAAGCAGTTTCCCCAGTATAATATTACCATCGAATATCTGTCCACCGGCGAAAATGCCGCAAAGCTGATGGCCGAAGGCACAGACACCCCCTGCGACATCGTTTGGGGTCTGGAGGTTGGCTATCTGGACAACCTGACAGAAAACCTGGCAGACATCAGCAGCTACGACAAGAGCATTTATGTGGAAGATATGCAGATCGGCGGCGACAAGTATCTGGTGGCCCACCGCTACAGCGGCTGCATTGCAATCAACCCCACAATGCTCAAGGACAAGAATCTGCCCATTCCCCAGAGCTATGAGGACCTGCTCAAGCCTGAGTATAAGAACCTGATCGCAATGCCCAACCCCAAGTCCTCCGGCACCGGCTATATCTACCTGAAGAGCCTGGTCAATGCCTGGGGTGAAGAAAAGGCCTTTGACTACTTTGACAAGCTTTCCAAGACTGTTCTGCAGTTCACCTCCTCCGGCTCCGGCCCTATCAATTCCCTGGTGCAGGGTGAGATCGCCATTGCTATGGGTATGACCTCCCAGGCTGTGATCGAGATCAACAAGGGCCAGAACTTTGAGATTCTGTTCTTTGAGGAAGGTGCACCCTTCACCGCCTGCGGCTATGGCATTGTGGAAGGCAAGCAGAACAAGCAAGCTGTCAAGGATGTTTTCGATTTCTTCTACTCTACTCTTATTTATGAGGAGAAGGACCAGTTCCTGCCGGAGCAGATCTTTACCCAGCAGGAAAACAAGATCGAAAACTATCCCAAGGATATCTCCTACTCCGATATGACCGGCAACACTGCTGACGAAAAGAGCAGACTGCTGGCAAAATGGGTATACTAATCTGAAAAGGTGTTTTGCGTTATGACAAGAAAAGAATTTTCCATCCTGACCTATCTGGAGCAAAGCAAAGATTCCCCTTCCCAGCGCGCCATTGCAGAGGGGGTTGGTGTTTCTGTAGGTACGGTAAATAAAATTCTTTCTGCCCTGCGGGAAAACAACTGGATCGACAGCAAGCAAGCCTTGACTGAAGCCGGTTATGCGGCATTGGAGCCTTACCGGGCCAAACGGGTGATTTTCCTGGCGGCAGGTATTGGTTTCCGGCTGCTGCCCCTGACGGTCAATACCCCCAAGCCGCTGATTCGCATCAACGGTGAACGGATCATCGATTCCGCCATCGACGCTGCTCTGGCCATCGGTATTGAAGAAATTTACATTGTCCGCGGTCACCTGGCAGAACAGTTTGACCAGCTGTTGGCCAAGTACCCCCAGATCCGCTTTCTGGAGAATCCGGACTATCAGGAAACCAACAATATCTCCTCGGCTATGTGCGCCCGGTTTCTGCTGCAAAACGCCTATGTGATGGAAGCAGATCTGCTGATCAAAAATCCGGCAATTCTCAAGAAATATCACTACACCTCCAACTGCCTGGGTGTGCCGGTGGAAAAGACCGATGACTGGTGCGTCATCAGCGAAAACGGCATTGCCAAGGAGCTTACCCAGGGCAGCACCAACTGCCACCATCTGTTCAGCATTTACTATTTGACGGCGGAAGACGGTGCCAAACTGTCCCACCACATCGATCAGGTGTATCACAGCCCCGGTGGTAAGGAGCGTTTTTGGGATTTTACCCCTATGGTATATTATAAAAAAGAATACCATATTGAGGTGATCGATTGCCAAATGGGTGACGTTTTCGAGATCGATACCCTGCGGGATCTGCGGGCAGTGGATTCGGTATACGGCCTGATTTAATCACAACAAGAAAACCCGGCTTGGGATTTCCCAAGCCGGGTTTTTGTTTTACTTAAGCAATTACATAGTCGCTGTCCAGAGCCTGCAGTTCTGCGTAGGTATCGATCTCGGAGATGTCCTCGAAGCAGCACTGACGGATCTCGATGTGGCACTGTTCGTTGTAGCGGTTCATAGGTGCGATATCCCAGAACAGATCCCGTCCACCTTCGGTAGCAAAAAGCTCTTCCAGCTGGGCCGGCAGCTTTGCGCCGTCCTCGGCAGACAGATAATACAGACTGAACAGATGATGGCAATTTTCGCCACCCTTGACCAGCTGCTTGGCAACGCCGTTTTCGCTGATGACGCACCAGTCATCGGTCTTTTCCACCGGAACGCCCAGGCAGTTGGAGGTGTAGTGATATTTCTTATAAATTGCCGGGTTGTTGATCAGCAGGTCAGCCTCGCTGACATAGGCATTTTGCATCAGGTGGCGCACCTGCATAGCAGAGGAAATGTTATTGCAGGTTTCGTAGTCCGGATTGTCCACCAGGCGGACCTGGGGATATTTCTTGGTCAGCTGCTCAAAGCACTCGCCCAAATAGCCCCGGACAATGTAGATTTCCTCAATGCCGGCGGCCAGTGCTGCCTCAATGGCATAGCAGATGATGGGCTTTCCGTGGACTCTGACCATCGGCTTGGGCACATTGAGTGTGGCCGGACGCAAACGGGAGCCAAAGCCCGCTGCCAGGAAGATCACCCGCTTGACCCGGTAATGCTCCAGGCAGGCTTTGCCTTTCTCGGTCACATAGCCGTTTACATCGATCAGATTTGCTTTTCTCAAGGGAGCGAGGACCTTGATGACCTCTTTTTCCGTGAGGTTCAGCGCTGCCTCCAGTGTGTCTACCTCTTCGTCCAGCAGCTGCACCAATGCATCAAATTCCAACTTGGACAGTTTCATTGTTTTCCACCTCTAAATTCTGTAGGTTAACTGCTTTTTTCTTGCGCAGTTGCTTTTTCAGGATATGGGCCAGGCCCTTCACCACCAGATTGACACCCAAAATCATCAAGGATACGAATGCGGAGCATTCCATCAGCCGGTTGGCCTCAAACTGGGTGATCATCAAGGAAAGCTGCTTTGTGGATACATTGGCCAGGAAGGAGACCGCAGAAATGGTCATCATAGAATTGACGAAGAAATAGGCCAGCATTTCTACCAAAGTGTCCTTGGTCTGGGGAATCAGCACATCCAACAGAATTCTGGGACGGCTGATATTCATCGTCGCGCCCACATCCTCCAGATTCTTGTTGATGATGTTAAAGGAATTGTAGATCATCAGATACGGAGAAGCAAAGAAGTGGACGGTGTTGGCCAGTACCAAAATTGCCAGCGTGCCGTACAGCCAGGAGCCTTTGAAGAACAGCACAAAGGAAAGGCCCAACACCAGACCGGGAATGGCCATCGTGGTGATGGAAATCAGATGCAGAAAGCGGGACATCGGTCCGTTCATTCTGGCGGTGCAATAGGCGGTCAGATACGCCACCGCAGTACCCACCAGCGCCACAGCCACAGATACGATCAGGGAGTTAATCAGATAGGTGCTGCCCTTCATGTTAAAGGTTTTGAACACATGGTCAAAGGACAAACTCATATCCAGCGGATAGCGCTTGACGAAGGTCAGCAGCACAAAGGTAAAAATGGGAATGATCACCACAATACCGGCAATGCTGCAAAGGGTATAGCACAAGCCATCCCGCAAACCGTTCTTTCTGGGTCTTAACCGCTTGGTCACAAAGCTGGTGCGGCCGGTGTCCTTTTTCAGCAGGTCGATCACAAAAGCCACCACTGCAGGCACCAACAGCATAGAGCCGATGACACTGCCCTTGCCAAAATCCAGAAGACCCACGATCTCCTGATACATCATTACCGGCAAGGTGGTGTAGTTGCCGCCAATCATCAACGGCACACCGTAGTCTGTAATGACCAGCGTGAACACCGAGAACACAACAGAAATCAAAGGTCTGCTCAAATAAGGCAAAGAGATATCCAAAAACTGCCGCCACTTGGAAACACCCAAAACCTCCGCCGCCTCGTAAGGGGATCTGTCCTCGTAATTGAGCACATCCGTCAGCATCAAAAAGGCCGCCGGGAAGGAGTACATCACGGAGCCGATCACGATACCGCCAAAGCCGTAAATATGAAACGGCAGATTCAGCTGCTTGGTCAAAATACCGTTGGCGCCAAACAGGATGATCAGGCCCATACCGTGGGAGATCGAGGGGATCAGCATTGGCAGTGTCAAAATCGTCCGGAAAATACCCTTTCCCCGGATGCGGCTGCGGGTAATACTGAAAGAAAGAGCCAGCGCCAGGGCCACGGAGATCACCGTAGACACCAACGCCACTTTCAAAGAATTACCAACCACCGTGCCAAAGCGTTCGTTATTGACGATGGAGAGAAATCCCTCTTTGTCAATATTCAAAAACATCTGGATCAGCGGAAAAACCACGCAGGTGATAAAAATCGCTGCCAGCAGAAGCTTTACCGAAGTGGATCCTTTCCGTTTCATTCGACTGCACCGGTCCCTTCTTCAGGCACTGCAGCGAAACGGCTCAAAGAATCGATCTTCAGCTGAATGTTACGGATCACAAAATCCCGGACATAGTCATCCGCAGGATTGCGGATAATGTTCTCCGGTGTGTCGATCTGAACGATCACACCCTCATCCATCACCATGATCCGGTCAGACATGGCAAAAGCCTCTTCCTGGTCGTGGGTGATGTAGATCATTGTGGTCTTGAAGGTCTTTTGCAGGTCCTTCAGCTCCTGGCGCAGGGTCATACGGGTGTCCACATCCAGCGCAGACATAGGCTCGTCAAAGAGAATGATATCCGGGTGCAGCGCCAAAGTACGGGCAATGGCAACACGCTGCTGCTGGCCGCCGGAGAGCTTGCCGGGCTTTTTGTTGGCGTGCTCCTCCAGGCCCACATGGCGCAGCATTTCCATAGCGATCTGCCGGGCCTGGCGCTTGGTTTCCTTGTTCAGCCGCAGGGCATATTCCACATTGCGCAGCACGGTCATATTTTCAAACAGCGCGTAGTTCTGGAACACAATGCCCATACCCCGCTGGGAAGGGGAAGCCTTGGTGATATCCACACCGTCTTTATGGACTGTGCCGGTCTTGGGGGCAAGCAGACCGATAAGTATACGCAAAATCGTAGTCTTACCACAGCCGGAAGGGCCCAGGATGGACAAAAACTCGCCATCCTCCACTTCAAAATTCACATGGTTCAGAATCTGTTTTTTACCCATGGTAACGGAAAGATCCCGAACCACTAACTTATGATTTGTCATTTTCTCGTTCCTCATCAATCATTCTTCGGCAGCTGCATTAAGAGCATACCGTTGCGGGTGATGGCTCTGCAGCGGTCATACCAGGTCTTCGCCTCGGGGTTTTCCTGCTTTTCCAGCAGCTGTCCCATCAAAAGCATCAACCGGTCGCTGTCAGGATACACAGCAAGCAGTTCCTCTGTCCGGGCCTGCAAGGCCTTTGCGTCCTGCCCCTCCCGGATTCCCTGACTGATCCCAAATACCGCCAGATCCAGCTGCAGCGGATATTGGGTCTGCCACTTTTGCGCCAGCTTTTTGGCATCGGCAAAGCGTTCTTCCTCCGAAGCCAAAACGCAAGCGCGGACATCTGCAATCAGTTCCAGCAATTCCTCGATCTGGGGTGTCTGTACTTTGCTGGCGCGAATCAGCTTTTCACCCTGACCAAACTCTCCGCACATCGTCAGCGCCAAAGCGCAGGTATATACCACCTGGGGATCTGCGGCAAAAGCCAAGCCCTCCTCCACGAAGGGTTTATACAGCTGTGCTGCCTGGTAAAGGCTGAAATAGTCCGCCAATGCCGGATAATCTTGCTTTTCCAACAGTGCCGCTGCCTGCTCGGTCAAGGAAGGAATCAAATGCTGCAGTTCCATCGCTCTGATGGCAAAGTGACTGCGCAGCTGCTCCTTGCGAATCTTTTTTTCTTCCTTCAGCAGACGAAGTCTGTCAGCCTTTCTTGCCACATAGGCCCGTTCAAAGTCCTCGTAGTCAATAAAGGGCGCATAGTCTGCAATAAAGGTCTTACAAGGCAGATTGTAGTTGTCGAAGGTGGTGTGATCTTCCTGATGTTCCTGGATAGGAATGATCATCCAGCTGTCACCAAACTGGCGGCGCAAGAACCGGTAATACTGGCTGGGAGCCGGGTAATATCCATCCTCAAACTGCATCGGCACCGGTGTGCCAAACAGCTCCTTGGGATAGAAAATATGCCGGTTGCCCCAACGGAGCAGATAGGTATCGCACGCGTCACTGTCTTCATAGGTAAACAGCTTCTGCCGCAGAAGGTCCAGCACATAGCGCTTGCCCTTCTGCTCGATCATCTCCCGATACGCCTTATACTCGTCAAGGTACTCTACAATGTCATCACAAAGCACATATACCGGTGTCAGCAGCTCGGAATAGATAGTTGCGTACTTTTTGTACTCTGCCTGGGCCTGGGGATCGGAAGGTACCGGGTCCAGAATAAACAGGTCAATATGCTGGCCGGCCGCATTGCCGTCCAGAATATGGTTGGGAAACAGCACCGTGGTGTCCAGGTTGGTATATTTCACCGTATCGCGCAAATAGCCGGGGAAACGCTCATAGCAGTACAGTTCCCGGTTTGCAGGCAGCTCCTGATCGATCACGCTAAGAAGCTTTTGAAAATTATCCCGGGTAATGGACAAGTCCACATCATCATCCCAGGGCAGAAAACCCTTATGGCGCACTGCGCCCAAAAGAGAACCGCCTTCCAGATAATAGGTGATGCCGTGCTTTTTACAGATTCCGTCAAACTCTTTTAAAAGTGTTAACAGACCCTCTTGCATTTCAATCATTTTGCAGTTCCTCTATATTGCTCAGATAGTCCTCAGGCAACTGGTCATACTCGGTAATCTCCACCAGCTGTCCTTTATAGTCCGTAACCACCATCGGCTCCCAATGCTGTTTGGGAACCAGCATCTGCAATGTTTGGGCATAGGCATTGCGGCCTTCCAGGCGCAGAATGTGCATTGTCATATCAAAGATTTCTTTGTCAAAGCACAAGCCCAGGCCCTTTTTCTGGCAGGAACGCAAGGCGCTGCGATAGGGTTTGAGCAAAGCATTCAGCTCCTCGTAGCGCTCCTGCTGGTAAAGCTGTACCAGCACCTTCTTGATGGGCATATACTTTTCATACATCTCAAAGCGCTTCTGGGTGCGATCTACGATGGCATAGTACTTGCTGATCTTTTTGTTTTCGTTGCCTACGATCTGACGCAGCTTTTCATACTTGCGATAGTTCTGATCTGCGGCTTTGAAATCAACACCCATTTCCGGTGCCTGCTGCAAAAACTGCTCGTAAGGAATATGGCAGGAAATCAGCAATTCAGGAGATTCCTTTGCATAAGAGGGCACCTTCTCCCGGAAGTCCTGGCAGTGATAACGCAGATTCAAATACTCTTCTGCATTCCCAAAGACAGCAAATTCCTTGCCCTCCAGGACTGCAGTTTGGGCCTGCTTCAAGAAGGCTTTGGGCAGTACATATTTACTTGCGCCCACCGCAAAGGCTTTGCCCTTGGTCTGTGCAAAACCTGCGCACCATCTCTTAAACAGCCAACGGCTGCCCAGGATGCCGTAAGCCACACGGCAGGCGATCACCACGGCCTTTTGGGAGAATTTTCTGCCGGCAGCCGTCTTAACACTGTATTCCTGGATCTTTCTGGTGAGTCTGTAGAATTTCACTCCCGGCGCACCTTTAAAGCGAATGGGATGAATGGTCACACCAATGCAAGGCAGCGCACCCACAGGCCGGAAGGGCAGTTTGATCATTGTGGTTTCGGTATCACAATAGTGCAGCGAGAATTCCGGATATGTCTTATTGGTCAGCATAGAGTCCACAAGCCGATCCGCTCGTCCCGCTTTCTCCACCGCCGCCATAAACTTCTGCATATCCTTAACCGTCATTGCCACATTGGCCCGGCAATTCTCCGACAAAAATGCATTTTTTGCCACAGCGCCGTAAGCGGTTTCTTCGCACAGGTAATATTGAATTTGCTCCCGCTGACAAATCTCATCGATTTCTGTCAGCAGCTGCAGTAGTTTTCCTTGTAACTCAGTCATTTTCTGTTCCCTCCGTCTGATTGGACAGATTCATTTCTTTTAGCCGAAGCAAAATAACACCGTTGCTGGTTGCCTTCGCTGCTACAAACAGCTGAGCCGCCTCCGGCCGTCCCAGTTTCTGGTACAGGCAACCGGCCCAGAATGCCATCTCCGGATCTTCCGGGGCAATTTCCAGAGCAGCGTTGATGGCCTTGAGGATCTCCTCCTGAGAAGCGCCGGGCAATAGGGTGTACAGTTCCAAAACGCACCGGTGCAGATTGATCTGCCGGGGATTTTCCTGCAGCAAGCGCAATGTTTCAGCGCCGGCTGTTTCAATGTCTGCCACTTCCTCCGGATTCAACCGCCGGTCTTCAAAATAGCTGACGGTCTTTCGCACATCGTCAATTCTTTGCCGCACCTGCTGCAAAGCTTCCTTCAGCGGGCCTTCTGCCTGCCGCAGCTTCAGGAGCTTATCCGCCTTGGGATAATCGCCCACGCGAATCATTGCGTTGAGGATCAGCGCCAATTTTTCGTCGGGTATTTGGATAAAGACCTGCTTTTTCACAAAACCACCGGAAAGCTGATGGCTCAAATAATCCTTGACCTGCTTGAGCAGTGTGCGGTCATCCATCCCGGCCAGCGTATCGTAATCATACGCCGGTGCAGACGCAAACTCCAGCTGCTTCATTGCCGCATACAGCTTGTAGTTATTCAGGTCCACCAGGTGGGCAGGCACCGCCTTTTCCACATTATGCTTTTTGCGCCGCACAAAGTCCTTCAGCACCTTAGGTCTGTTCAGGAACGGATCGATGTCCTTCAGCCAGTTGCAGTAGGCAATGGTGGGACTATAGTTGGAAACGTGCATTTCCCGCTGGGCCTCTGCCGGCAGATAAATCCAGCTATCGCCATAGGTGGCCCGGAGAAAGTCCAGCGTCTTTTCCGGCACAGGAAGCATATGTCCCTCAAATTCCATATAACGGGGTTTGCCCAGCAGACGCTTTTCGTAAATCAGCAGCTGCTGACCCCAACGATAAAGATAACGATCACTCTGCTCCGGCTCGTCCACAAACAGACGCTGATACAGCCGGTCCATCACCTTCTGTTTGCCGACGCGCTTTGCCTCGTCAAACAAGCTTTTATACAGATCAACATGCTTGTATAAATAAGGATTGACCATAAAGAACGGTGTCAGCAATTCGTTGAACACGATATATTCAGCGATATGCTGCTCTTTGGCCTGTTCATCCAGGGGCAGCGGATCCAGAATAAAGATATCCAGCGAAATGCCGCAACCGGTAGTGTCCAGCACCTGGCTGCGGAAAAACTGGGAGGTGGTTTTGTTCATAAACTTGATGGTGACCTTGGTATGACAAGGGGTGTTCATCATAGAAATGATCTCCCGATCCTCCGGCATATCTGTCTGACACGCCTTCTCAAAATCCCGAAAGGCCTGCCGGGTCATCATAATATCAATATCATCATCCCAGGGAATATAACCCTTGTGCCGGACAGCACCAAGAACAGAGCCGCCGGTGAGGAAATACTCAATATCGTGCTTGCGGCAAATTTCGTCAATTTCCAGCACGAGTCTTAACATTTCAACCTGTAAATCCGTCAAAAAACGCACTTCCTTTACATTGGATAAATGGTAAAAATTTGTGGCAAATTCTGAAAAAATTTGTTGATAAATGTCAGAAAACCGCAGCATAGATGATACCACTTTTCACTCTTATTGTCAAGGCAGCCAGCGGCCATTTGCTGTGCCAAAAGCAACCTTTTCCCCATCGATTCCCTTGGTTTTTTCTTTATTTCTTCCGTTTTTAAAACTTTTATCTCTATATTTGCCAAATTGTTCAAAAAAGAAAAAGAAACATCGCGGAATGAACATCCCGCGACGCTTCTTGTTTTCTATTTTCCCTGCATTTTGCGGTACGCCCCCGGAGGCATACCGGCGTATTTTTTGAAAAAGGCATTGAGGTAATGCTCGCTGCCAAAGTGCAGCTGTTGGCTGATCTCCTTTAGGGAAAGGTTGCTTTCAAGCAGTAGCTTT
>JAGBVD010000037.1 GCA_017630495.1 Oscillospiraceae bacterium | reverse complement strand
TCTTCGACAGTTTCCCGGAAATCCTTTTGCTGCTGATAAAGAAGCACGCTTGTAAAAATTGCCAATGCGCTGCAAGTCAGTGCCACAAAGATCAGTACAATAGAAGTAATCTTCCAGCCATTGCCTGCCTTCTTTTCCTTCTTTTTGGGTGTTTCGGGTGTAACCGCCTCATAGGGAGAGTCTGCAAAAGGCGAAGTTACAACTTCTTCCTTGTCAGTTTCTTCGCTAAAAAACATATTTTCATTTTCCATGGTGCAACCTCCATACGGTTTTTCTTCAGCGTAAAATATAAATATTACAAAATTATGTATTTATCATAACATTTTCCTGAATTTGGTCAAGAAAAATTTCGCGGCAGTGCTACCTGCCGCGAAAAGATAAATTATTTCTTGCGGAAGGACATACAGTCAGTGCACTGATCCTGGGTAGGATTGGACTCGTGTGTGCCGACCAGAATGCGCTCCAGGGAGCAGAAATTTGCTTCATCACAGTGATATGCGCACTGATGAACAGTACATTCAATGCTCTTATTTGCTTTGCAATCCATCGATTGTTCCTCCTTTTTTTGTGATGTGGTTAGTATAAGCAGAAAGCAGAAAAACATACGGCGGCAAATCCTTGTTTTTTTCTGTGAATCATTGACATTTGGGCCGCTTATCTGTATAATATCTGTGGAAATTTTGGGCTTTTTATTGGATTCATTTCCTTAAAAAGTCACTTCAAGAAAAGAAAGGAAATTTGCTATGATTTATAGTGCAGAAGTACAGCATATGTGCTCTGTGGCCAAGGGTGCCTACCACGGCCCCGCTCCCATCCCCGAAGAGGGCAAGTGGGTACAGGTCAAAGAGATCAAGGATGTCAGCGGTTTTACCCACGGCATCGGCTGGTGTGCTCCTCAGCAGGGTTGCTGCAAGCTGACCCTGAACGTGAAGGAGGGCATCATTGAAGAGGCTCTGGTGGAGACTCTGGGCTGCTCCGGTATGACCCACTCCGCAGCTATGGCTTCCGAAATTTTGATCGGCAAGACTCTGTTGGAAGCTCTGAACACCGACCTGGTGTGTGACGCTATCAACACCGCTATGCGTGAACTGTTCCTGCAGATCGTTTACGGCCGCAGCCAGTCCGCATTCTCCGAGGATGGCCTGGCAGTTGGCGCATCTCTGGAAGATCTGGGCAAGGGCCTGCGCAGCCAGGTCGGCACCATGTTCGCAACCAAGGCAAAGGGCCCCCGTTATCTGGAAATGGCCGAAGGCTATGTTACCCGGATTGCTTTGGACAAGGACAACCTGATCACCGGTTACGAGTTCATCAACCTGGGCAAGATGATGGACTTCATCAAGAAGGGCGACGATGCAAACGAGGCTCTGAAGAAGGCTAAGGGCAGCTACGGCCGCTTTGCCGATGCCGCCAAGTACATCGACCCCCGTCACGAATAATAGGAGGACACTGTAATGGCATTGTTTGAAGGTTACGAAAGAAAAATCGACAAAATCAATGGTGTCCTGGCACAGTACGGCTTGGAGTCCGTTGAGGCTTGCCGCGACATCTGCACCGCTAAGGGTTTTGACCCCTACGAAATTGTTAAGGGCATTCAGCCCATCGCTTTTGAGGACGTTGCCTGGGCTTACTGCGTTGGCGCTGCCATCGCACTGAAGAAGGGCGTTAAGACTGCTGCTGAAGCTGCTGAAGCTATCGGCATCGGCCTGCAGGCATTCTGCATCCCCGGCTCTGTTGCTGAAGACCGTAAGGTCGGTATCGGCCACGGCAACCTGGGCGCTATGCTGCTGCGCGATGAGACCAAGTGCTTCGCTTTCCTGGCTGGTCACGAGTCCTTCGCTGCTGCTGAAGGCGCTATCGGTATCGCACGCAGCGCTAACAAGGCTCGTAAGGAGCCCCTGCGCGTGATCCTGAACGGTCTGGGCAAGGACGCTGCACAGATCATCTCCCGTATCAACGGCTTTACCTATGTGAAGACCCAGTTTGATTACTACACCGGCGAGCTGAAGATCGTCGAGCGCATCCCCTACTCCGAGGGCGAGCGCGCTGCTGTTAACTGCTACGGCTGTGATGACGTTCGCGAAGGCGTTGCTGTTATGCGTTACGAGGGTGTTGACGTTTCCATCACCGGTAACTCCACCAACCCCACCCGCTTCCAGCACCCCGTTGCCGGCACCTACAAGAAAGAGTGCATGGAAACCGGCCGCAAGTACTTCTCCGTCGCTTCCGGCGGTGGCACTGGCCGCACCCTGCACCCGGATAACATGGCTGCAGGTCCCGCTTACTACGGTTTGACCGACGCCATGGGCCGTATGCACGGCGACGCACAGTTCGCATGTTCTTCCTCCGTCCCTGCTCACGTTGAGATGATGGGCT
>JAGBVD010000001.1 GCA_017630495.1 Oscillospiraceae bacterium | reverse complement strand
CTTTCTTCCAGCAGTTTTTGCATGGTCTGCTGTACCACAGCCGGGGTGGGAATGCTGGGATTTCCGATGCTGAAATCAAACACATTCTCCCGGCCGATTTCCGCCTTGCGCTGTTGGCTGTAGGCGGCGATTTCCCGGATCACACAGCCGCCCGTTCCCAGCCGCTTCATCGTTTCCGATATCACATAATCATCTCCTGCATAACCAAATAAAAAAGCCGCATACCAGATATGCCAAAATTTCGGCACATGCGGCTGCGGACTGTCCGTTAACGATCAAGTACAGATAACAGCATTATCTGTTCTTAAGAGAGAACGGGCAGCCCTGGATAAAGTAATAATAAGAACCGTTAAAGAACATTCCGTTCGCTCCTTTCGTCTTTGATGTTACGATACTAACCCATTTGCAGGGGATTGTCAAGGGAAAACTTGCAAAAATACCCATTTTGCAAAGGAAAAACGGGAGGAAACCCTCCCGTCTTGTTATTTGTGCAAAGCCTTATTCAGCACCGATGCGATCACCAGCGCTGCCGCGCCGCCAATGAGGGCGGTAAACAGCTGGGGCCAGGTAAACATTGCCGGCAGCATTTTCAGCATCGGCGGTGCCAAAACCACCGTTTGACCGATTTTCTGCCCCAACAGCGCATTGGAAGCCACACCGCAGATGAGCTTCACCACCAGCAGATACAGCGCCCCAAGCTTCACCGCCGCCGCAGCCGCCAATCCCAGGCCCTGCCGCCAAAGGGGTCTGCCGGCGCAGATCCGATTCAGCAAAACCACAAAGCAGGTGTTGCCCAGCATAATAGGCAGCACCGTCACGAAATTGGGGGCAATGCCCAGCAAAAAGGCGCACACCGGGCTGATCAGCGCCACAGCAATACCGCCCCATAGCCCCACCACCAGCGCGGTGATGGCCAAAACTGCGTTGACACAGCTGCCGGTAACCAACTGCCCCAGGGGCTTCGTCACCGTCTGCAAAGCGATCAACAGCGCCAGCATCACCGCCGTCTGGGTGATGGTCCGAATCCTCTTACTCACAAAAATCCTTCTTTCCGGGTGTTCCTACATTATAATATATAGGTGCTTTTACAGCTTCTTTTCCTGTTCGATCTGGTTTTGCCAGCAACCCCAGCACATACCCTCGTACTTGTCGTTGCCGCCAATGAAGATCTGCTCACCTTCCACCACCACACGGCCCTGGTCGTTGAGCCGGGCATTGACGATGGCCTTCTTACCGCAGCGGCAAACCGACTTGATCTCGGTAATGCTGTCTGCAAGCTCAAAGAGCCGTTTCGAGCCGTTAAACAGCTTGGTCTGAAAATCCGCCCGCAGACCAAAGCACAACACCGGTGTGTTGCAGTACTCGGCGATGTATTTCATCTGATCCACCTGCTTTCCGGTAAGGAACTGGCACTCATCGCAGATGATCACATCCACCGGCGCGGCCTTTTGTACCGCCTCAAATCTTGCAAGCAAATCCTCCTGCTGACCGATCACATCCGCCACCGCAGACAGCCCGATTCGGGACTTGACCACACTGACCACCTTGCCCTGGGCATCCACATAATCGTCCCGGGTGTCCAGATCCGGCTTGATCAGCCAAACCCGGTTTCCCTTTTCCTCGTAGTTAAACTTGGTCATCAGCGCATTGGCGGTCTTGCTGGAGGCCATCGCACCGAATTTGAAATACAGCTTTGCCATACATCCTCTTCCTTTCGTACTCTATGCCGCTTTTACCTTTGTCCGGGCAAACGCACCGGCCACCGCATACACCAACAACGCCGCCGCAAAGAAGATCATCACATTGAAAAAGGGCATAATATAGGGCGCAATGTTGGCCGGAAACAGTTCAAAGGGGTCCTGGACCACAAAAAACCAGTTGTACATCTTTTGCGCAGAGTTATACAGGAAATTGCCCAGCCGGGCCCAGGCGGACATCAGGGCGATCACCACCAGGTCTTTATATACCTTCTTCCAGGAAAATTCCTGGCTTTCGTAGACCAGCACCAACGCGCCGTAGACCATCATCACACCGTGAAACACCAGCGTCTGGACCACCCGATAAGACAGCGGATGGATGTTCAGCCACATCATCCCTGCCGGATAGATCAGATAGGTCAGGTTAGACAAAAAGCCCAGCATCGCCAGCTGCAGCCGGAATTTCCCCAAAAAGCCATTGTACCGGCTCCAAAAGCACATCACGCACATGGTGGTGCAAACGTGGAAGGGCAGCTTGTCGATATGGATCTCACCATAGGCAAAGGGCATCAGGAAAAAGTCCAAAACATACAGTCCCAGCGCAGCGCCAACCACACCGTTTATGACCTTGGTCCGGGTCTGCACGCTCTTGTTTTTCAAATACAGACATACCAAAACCGCAGCCGCCAGGAAAAACACAATAAAGCAGCAGTGGAACACATCAAAGCACTGAAAAACAG
>JAGBVD010000036.1 GCA_017630495.1 Oscillospiraceae bacterium | reverse complement strand
CTGTTACCTGCAAGGCCCGTAAGAGCGTTGCTAACTTCAAGCTTCGTGAAGGCGAAACTGTTGGCGTGAAGGTCACCCTGCGTGGCGAGAAGATGTACGAGTTCCTGGACCGTCTGTTCAGCATTGCGCTGCCCCGTGTCCGTGACTTCCGTGGCATCAACCCCAACTCTTTCGACGGCCGTGGCAACTACGCTTTCGGTCTGAAGGAACAGTTGATCTTCCCCGAAATTGAGTACGACAAGGTAGACAAGATCCGTGGTATGGACATTTGCATCTGCACCACCGCTACCACCGATGAGGAAGCAAAAGAGCTGCTGACCCAGCTTGGCGCTCCCTTCCACGCTTGATTTAGGAGGATTAATTCATGGCTAAGAAGTCTATGATTCTGAAGCAGCAGGCTGAGCCTAAGTTCTCCAGCCGCCGCTACAACCGCTGCAAGATCTGCGGCAGACCCCACGCTTACCTGCGCGACTACGGCGTATGCCGTATCTGCTTCCGTGAGCTGGCCTACAAGGGCCAGATTCCCGGCGTTCGCAAGGCTAGCTGGTAATTGAATTTATAGGCAGTCATCGGGATTGATTATCCGTGTTGCACCGGCCCTTTTGCGCCGGCTGCGGTATTTGCCTCTTTTGAAATACACAAAGTATTCCTGCAAGATGCAAATCCCACTCCGACACAAAATTGCACGCTGCACCACGCACAATCCCTCCCTCTGACAGCCTTGAGGCAAGTATCTTTATTAGATCTGCCGATGAAGAATTTGACATCGACACGGTGCGTCCCGGGAAGATGGGAAAGGCAACCCCTTTCCGCATTCCCCGGATACCCCCGTGCCGTCACGGACAGGCTGCAAAATGCAGTTTGACCCGTAACTTCTAGAAGGAGGATAATAAAATGCAAATCACAGATCCCGTAGCAGATATGCTGACCCGTATCCGGAATGCTAACTCTGCAAAGCACGACACCGTGGATGTTCCTGCTTCCAACCTGAAGAAGGCAATTGCACAGATTCTGTTGGATGAGGGCTTCATCAAGGCCTTCAACATTGTCGACAACGGCAATCAGGGTGTTATCCACATCACACTGAAGTATATGGAGAAGAAGCAGCAGGTCATCTCCGGTCTGCGCCGCGTCTCCAAGCCCGGTCTGCGCGTTTATGCCGGTGCCGATGAGATCCCCTACGTCCTGAAGGGCCTGGGCATCGCAATCGTTTCCACCTCCAAGGGCGTTATGACCGACAAGCAGGCTCGTCAGCAGCACATTGGCGGCGAAGTCCTGGCCTTCGTATGGTAAGGAGGTAATCGGAATGTCTAGAATTGGTAAGAAGCCGGTTATGATCCCGGCAGGCGTAACTGTGGATATTGCCGCTGGCAATGCAGTTACCGTTAAGGGCCCCAAGGGCACCTTGAGCTACACCTTCCATCCCGATATGATCCTGAAGCTGGAAGGCAACGTTCTGACTGTTGAGCGCCCCGACGAGGAGCATCTGCACAAGAGTCTGCACGGCCTGACCCGTACACTGCTCAACAATATGGTTGAGGGTGTTGAGAAGGGCTATTCCAAGGAATTGGAAGTTAACGGCACCGGTTACCGTGCCGAGAAGAAGGGCAATCAGCTGGTTATGCGTCTGGGCTACTCCCATGAAGTGATCATGGACGAGGTTCCCGGCATCACCATCGAAGTTCCTTCCCCCAACCGGATCATTGTCCAGGGCATCGACAAGCAGGTCGTTGGCCAGTTTGCTGCTGAAGTCCGGGGCAAGCGTCCTCCCGAACCCTACAAGGGCAAGGGCATCAAGTACACCACTGAGGTCATCCGCCGCAAGGCTGGTAAGGCCGGTGGCAAGAAGTAATGGAGGTGTGCCGACATGATTAAAAGATTTGATAAGAATGCAATGCGTCTGAAGCGGCACGTCCGCGTGCGCGGCAAGATCTCCGGCACTCCCGAGTGTCCCCGCTTGAACGTGTTCCGCAGCAATGCGAACATTTATGCACAGCTCATCGACGATGTAAATGGCGTAACTCTGGTTGCTGCCAATACACTGGAGAAGGACTTTGAAGGCGCTACCGGCAACATCGAAGCTGCCAAGAAGGTAGGCGCTGCTCTGGCCGAGCGTGCCAAGGCAAAGGGCATCGAAACAGTTGTTTTCGATCGCGGCGGTTATATTTTCCACGGCCGTGTTGCTGCTCTGGCTGAAGGCGCCCGCGAAGCCGGTCTGAAGTTCTAAGGTAGAGGAGGAAAAGAAATGGCTTACGAAAAGACTCCTAGAAATGAAGCTCCCGAGCTCATTGAGAAGGTCGTTTACCTGAACCGTGTCAGCAAGACCGTTAAGGGCGGCCGTGTCATGAAATTCTCCGCTCTGGTTGTCGTTGGTGATGGTAAGGGTACTGTCGGTTACGGCCTGGGTAAGGCTGCCGAAGTTTCCGAGGCAATTATCAAGGGCATCGCAGATGCCAAGAAGAACATGGTTAAGATCGCGCTGTCCAACGGCACGATTCCCCACGAAGTTGTCGGTATTTACGGCGCAGGCGCAGTTATGCTCAAGCCCGCTCCCGAAGGTACCGGTGTGATCGCCGGCGGCGCTGTCCGTGCGGTTATGGAAGCAGTTGGCATCCGCAACATCTGCGCTAAGTGCCAGCGTTCCAACAACCCCCAGAACGTTGTTAAGGCAACTATGGCGGGTCTGAAGTCTCTGCGCTCTCCCGAGCAGGTTGCTGCTATCCGTGGTAAGCGCGTCGAAGAAATCATTGGTTAAGGAGGGCAATTAACAATGGCAAACTTGAAAATTAAGCTTGTTAAGAGCCTGAATGGCCGCCTGGTTAAGCACATTGCTACCGCTCAGTCTCTGGGCCTGCGCAAGATCGGCCAGGAAACTATCCAGCCCGACAACAACCAGACCCGCGGTAAGATTGCCAAGATCGGCTATCTGCTGCAGGTTACCGAAGTAGAATAAGGAGGAGACAAGTATGAAACTTCACGAACTTGCTCCTGTCGCTGGCTCCACTTTTGAGGGCAAGCGCAAGGGCCGTGGCGTCGGTACCGGCAACGGTAAGACCGGCGGTCGTGGCCACAAAGGTCAGCATGCCCGCTCCGGCGGCAAGACCCGCGCCGGTTTTGAAGGCGGCCAGATGCCTTTGGTTCGCCGTATTCCCAAGCGTGGTTTCAACAACATCTTCGCAAAGCCTCTGACTGCTATCAACCTGGCAGTTCTGAACAACTTTGAAGACGGTGCTGTTGTTGATGCAGCTGCCCTGATCGAGAAGGGCATCCTTTCCAATTGCCCCTACGGTCTGAAGGTTCTGTCCAACGGTACCCTGACCAAGAAGATTACCGTTAAGGCAGCAGCTTTCTCCGAGACTGCCAAGGCTAAAATCGAGCAGGCAGGCGGAAAGGCCGAGGTGGTGTAATTGTTTAGCACACTGGCGAACGCTTGGAAAATTCCCGAGCTGCGCAAAAAGTTAATGTTCACCGTGCTGATTCTGTTGATCTATCGGCTGTGCAGTGTGATTCCTGTACCCTTCATCGACGCAGCACAGTTGGCCACCTACTTTGAAAGCACGCTGTCTAACACAATTCTGGGCTTGTACGATGCTATGTCCGGTTCTGCCTTCTCTACGGCCACCGTTCTGGCATTGGGCATTCAGCCCTACATCAACTCTTCCATCATTATCCAGCTTTTGACCATCGCCATCCCCGCTCTGGAGCGTATGGCGAAGGAAGAAGGCGAGGAAGGCAAGAAGAAGATTGAGCGGATCACCCGCTACACCACCATTGGCTTGGGCTTTTTGCTGGGCTTTGCGTATTATGCAATGATGCGCAACTATGAGTCCCAGGGCCTGACCCTGATCACCGGCGAAGGCTTCCTGCCCGCAGCTGTCATTATCCTGGCATTTGCCGCAGGTTCCTGCTTCGTTATGTGGATGGGTGAGCAGATCACCGAGTTTGGTATCGGCAACGGCATCTCCATGATCCTGTTTGCAAATATCATCTCCGGCCTGCCCGGCATGCTGTCCAGACTTTTGGGCATGGATTGGTGGGTAGCCACGATCGTTGCCATCGCAATGCTGCTGTTGGTGATCTTCATTGTGTTCATCAACGATGCAGAGCGTCGCATCCCCATTCAGTATGCAAAGCGCGTTGTAGGTCGCAAGGTCTACGGCGGTCAGAATACCAACCTGCCTATTAAGGTATCTATGTCCGGTGTTATGCCCGTTATCTTTGCTTCCTCCATCTGCTCTCTGCCTGCTACTGTATGCGCATTTGTTCCCGGTTGGGCTGACAGCTGGGTAAACAAGAATTTGTTTGCTCCCAACAGCTGGCCTTACTTCGCAGCTTATGTGCTGATGATCTTCTTCTTCAGCTGGTTCTACTCCACCATCCAGTACGATCCCGTGGAGATCTCCAACAACCTGAAGAAGAACGGCGGCTTTATCCCCGGCTTCCGTCCGGGCAAGCCCACCTCTGAGTTTATTCAGAAGGTTATCAACAAGATCGTTGTCTTTGGCGCGATCTATCTGGCAATCGTTGCCGGTTTGCCCATGCTGGCCGGTAATTTGATGACCGATGTTCAGAATCTGGCTATCGGCGGTACTTCCGTCATCATCGTTGTGGGCGTTGCCCTTGAGACGGTGAAGGCTCTGGAGGCCCAGATGCTCATGCGGCATTACAAGGGCTTCCTGGATTAAGCCGGAGGCAGAATTTATGAATATGATCCTGTTGGGCGCTCCCGGCGCCGGTAAGGGAACACAGGGTGAACTGCTTTCCAAGCAGCTTCAGATTCCTACCATTTCAACCGGGAATATGCTCCGGGAGGCCATGGCAAATGGCTCTGACCTGGGCAAGCAAGTCAAGCAATATATGGACGAGGGCGCCCTTGTTCCCGATGATGTGATCATGTCCATCATCGCCGAACGGGTAACACAGCCTGACTGCAAAAATGGTTTTATCCTGGACGGGGTGCCTCGCACCCTGGCCCAGGCCCAGGCCATCGATGCAAAGGGCGTGGCCATCGACTGTGTAGTGTCTTTGGAGGTTGAGGACGAGAAGATCGCCAGCCGTATGGCCGGCCGGAGAGTTTGCACCGGTTGCGGTGCCAGCTACCACATCGTCAACAAACCTACCAAAACCGAAGGCGTCTGCGATCTGTGCGGCGCACCGGTAGCCATCCGCAAGGACGATCAGCCGGAAACGGTTCTTCGCCGGTTGGAGGTTTACCACGCAAGCACAGAGGTGCTGAAGGATTACTACAAGGCCCAGGGAAAACTGCGGCTGATCTGTGGTGACCAGAGCATCGAGGATGCCAATCGGGACATTCTCCGGGCATTGGGGAAAACAGTATGATAACAATCAAAAATGGACAAGAGCTCCAGTTTATGCGGCAGGCCTGTGAAATTACCGCGGCAGCCCGTGCTTTGGCAGGGGAAATGGTAAGACCTGGCGTAAAAACGAGAGACATTGACAAGGCTGTACGCGAGTATATCGTGAGCCGGGGCGCAAAACCGTCGTTCCTGGGCTATAACGGCTTCCCTGCAAGTACCTGCATCAGTGTTAACAACACCGTCATTCACGGCATTCCCGGCAACTATGTGTTGCAAGAGGGTGACATCGTGTCTGTGGATGTAGGCGCCTACTACAAGGGATTCCATGGCGATTGCGCAGCAACGTTTCCCTGCGGCACCATCAGTGCCGAAGCCCAAAAACTCATCGATGTGACAAAGCAGAGCTTTTTCGAAGGCATCCGCTTTGCCCGGAAAGGACACAGAGTGTCCGATATCTCCCACGCCGTACAACAGCATGTGGAGTCTAACGGTTTTTCAGTTGTGCGCTCATTCGTAGGTCACGGCGTTGGCGCGCAGCTTCACGAGGAGCCGGAAGTACCGAACTTCGGTGCACCCGGTCGTGGGCCAAGATTATTGCCCGGCATGACCCTGGCCATCGAACCGATGGTCAATGCAGGCACTTACGATGTGAAAATTTTGAAAGACAAATGGACCACCGTAACTGCTGATGGGCTTTTCTCGGCGCACTATGAAAATACTGTACTCATCACCGACGGGGAGCCGGAAATACTCACCGTCGCCGAAGGACTTTGATTATGGACCCTGATAGTATATTAGAATTCATGATTGCAGACGTGGTCATATCCCTGGCCGGTCGGGATGCAGGTACGCTTTACTATGTGCTTGATGCACAGGACGATTACCTGATCCTGGTCAACGGAAAAGACCGCTCCTTAGAAAAACCAAAACGTAAGAAGCGTAAACACGCAAGAAAGGTCCTTCGCTCTGAGACCAGAGTCGCCCAAAAACTACGTGCCGGCGACAAGGTGCTCAACAGCGAATTACGAAGAGACCTGGCCTATCACAGCCAGGAAATGCAAAGTAAAGCCTCAGGAGGTTAATAAGCTTTGGCAAAAGACGACGTAATCGAAATTGAAGGCATTGTTGTCGACAATCTGCCGAACGCAATGTTCAAAGTGGATATCGGCAATGGCCACACCATTCTGGCAACCATTTCCGGCAAGCTCCGTATGAACTTTATCAAGATCTTGCCCGGTGACAAGGTAACCGTACAAATGTCTCCCTACGATCTGACCAGAGGCCGGATCACCTGGAGAAATAAGTAACACACAAGAGAAACATCTCTATTGGAGGTTAAACAGTATGAAAGTAAGACCGTCCGTTAAACCCATGTGCGAAAAATGTAAGATCATTAAGCGCAAGGGTCGCGTTATGGTAATTTGCGAAAACCCCAAGCATAAGCAGAGACAAGGTTAATAGGAGGTGCTGAAAGAATATGGCTCGTATATCTGGTGTTGACCTGCCCCGTGAGAAGCGGATTGAAGTCGCGTTGACGTATATCTACGGCATCGGACCTGCTCGTGCAGCAAAAGTATTGGAACTGACTCAGATTGATCCCGACATTCGCGTTAAGGATTTGACCGAAGATCAGGAAGCAAGTCTGCGTGAGACCATCGAAAGCAACTACGCAATCGAAGGTGACCTGCGTCGTGAAGTCGCTATGAACATCAAGCGTCTGAGCGAAATCGGTTGCTACCGTGGCTTGCGTCATCGTCGTGGCCTGCCCGTGCATGGCCAGCGTACCAAGACCAATGCCCGTACCCGCAAGGGTCCCAAGAAGACCATTGCTAACAAGAAGAAGTAAGGAGGGATATGTAACATGGCTAAGGCTACTAAGAAAGTTGTTAAGCGCCGCAGAGAGCGCAAAGTAGTTGAAAAGGGCGCGGTGCATATCCGTTCCTCTTTCAACAACACCATGGTGACCATCACTGACCTGGAAGGCAATGCCCTGAGCTGGGCTTCCTCCGGTGGTCTGGGTTTCCGTGGCTCCCGTAAGTCTACTCCCTTTGCCGCACAGACCGCAGCCGAGACTGCTGCCGCTGCTGCTAAGGAGTATGGCCTGAAGACTGTTGAGGTCTACGTCAAGGGCCCCGGCCAGGGACGTGAGGCTGCTATCCGGGCTCTGCAGACCGCAGGTCTGGAAGTCGTAATGATCAAGGACGTAACTCCCATTCCTCACAATGGTTGCCGTCCTCCCAAGAGACGTCGTGTCTGATTTAGGTATAGGAGGAATTATATATGGCTAAGAATATGCAGCCCGTGCTGAAGCGTTGCAGAACGCTGGGCGTTTCTCCTGCCGCAATGGGTTACAGTAAGACTTCCAACAAGAACCCCGGCGGACAGAGAAGAGCAAAGAAGTCTGAGTATGCTGCTCAGCTGACCGAGAAGCAGAAGGTTAAGTTTGTTTACGGCATTCAGGAAAAGCAGTTCCGGAACTACTACGACAAGGCTACCCGCGCTGAAGGCAACACCGGTGAAGTGCTGCTGACCTTCGTGGAGCGCAGACTGGACAATGTCGTGTATCGTCTGGGTTTTGCGAACTCCCGCCGTCAGGCTCGCCAGCTGGTAAATCATGGTCATTTTACTGTTAATGGCAACCGTGTCAACATCCCCAGCTTCCTGGTGAAGCCCGGTGATGTGGTTGCTGTCTGCGAGAAGAGCGTGTCCAACGCTTTCTTCAAGGGTTTGAAGGAAGCTGACGCTTTCGTTGCTGCTCCCAAGTGGCTGGATCGCGATAAGAACAATCTGGTTGGCAAGGTGCTGGCTATGCCCACCCAGGCCGATATCGACTTCGAGATCGCTGTCCACCTGATCGTCGAGTTGTACTCCAGATAATCGACACCCTGGTTTATCCAAACGTAAGCATCTGTGGGGGTGCATTCTACACCTCACACACTTCATAAGGAGGGTTAAGATTCTATGGTAGAAATTGAAAAGCCTCGCATCACTTGTATTGATGCACCGGAGGATCCTTCCTACGGCAAGTTTGTCGTAGAGCCTCTGGAACGCGGTTACGGTATGACGCTGGGTAACTCCCTGCGCAGAATTATGCTGTCCAGCCTGCCTGGTTACGCTGCCACATCTGTTAAGATTGCCGGCATCCAGCATGAGTTCTCCACCATCCCCGGTGTTACCGAGGATGTTACCGAGATCGTTCTGAATGTGAAGCGTCTGATTCTGAAGCTGCACAGTCAGGAAATCAAGACCGTTTATATTGACGCAGTTGGCCCCTGTGAGGTCACTGCTGCCGACATCAAGGCTGATGGCGAGGTTGAGATCCTGAACCCCGAGCTGCACATCTGCACTCTGGGCGAAGACGCCACTTTTAATATGGAAATCACTCTGTCCCAGGGTCGTGGTTATGTTCCGGCTGACCAGAACAAGAACGCACAGACCGTTATCGGTGTGATTCCCATTGACTCCATTTATTCACCGGTTCAGAAGGTGAATTACTCTGTGGAGCCCACCCGTGTCGGCGATAAGACCGACTTCGATAAGCTGACCCTGGAGGTCTGGACAGATTCCACTATCTCCGCCAAGGACGCTGTTTCCCTGGGCGCACGGATCCTCAGCGACCACCTGACAGTATTTACCAGCCTGTCCGACACTGTCGGCTCCGGCTCTACTGTGGTGGAAAAGGTTTCCAACAGCCCGGACACCAAGCTGTCCATGACCATCGATGAGCTGGATCTGTCTGTCCGTAGCTTCAACTGCCTGAAGCGTGCCAACATTAACACCGTGGCTGATCTGATCAGCAAGACCGGTGAGGATATGATGAAGGTGCGTAATATGGGCAAGAAGTCCCTGGACGAGGTACAGAAGAAGCTGGAAATGATGGGTCTGTCCCTGGCCAGCGAGGATTCTGGCAGCAACAATTAAGAGGAGGAAAAGTTCATGTTCGGTACTCGTAAGCTGGGCAAGACCAGCGCACAGAGAAAAGCCCTGCTGCGTCAGCAGGTAACCGACCTGCTGGAGAATGGCAAAATCGAAACTACCTTCTGCCGCGCTAAGGAAGTGCAGCCTGTGGTTGAGAAGATGATCACCCTGGGCAAGAAGGCTGGTTTGGCCAACTACCGCAGAGCTTTGGCTTTTGTAACCAAGGAAGATGTGGTTAAGAAGCTGTTTGATGAGATTGCTCCCAAGTATGCTGACCGCAATGGCGGCTACACAAGAGTAACTCGCACCGGCCCCCGTCGTGGTGATGCTGCCGAGATGGCAGTCATCGAGCTGGTGTAATTCGGTTAATTTATAAAAAAGAGCGTATCGCAACTGCGGTACGCTCTTTTGCTTTTGTGCATATTTCATAGCTTTGCCTGCGCTATTTCAGAAAACTGCCCAAAATCCATAGTTGCTATAGTTTGTTCTTGAAAAAAACAATTTGCAATGCTATTTTATAAATAGAAGTGAGTCTATAGTATAAATAGCGGCTTTGATTGCTGTTATACGGTGGGGGAAAGGAGTGTTATAAACAGATGCGTAATAAGGAGATTCGAATGAAAACCAACTTACTGACAATACTCGTTGTTTGTATCCTGCTCATCCTATCGGTTGTGCTGTATTTGACAAATGCAATTCCAAACTTGTTTTTTGCGACAATAACAGCGGGGCAGATAGAGTCCGTAACCATATATGAACAGAGCGGCGAAAAAAATGCAGCACTGTCGGAGGATGATGTGAAGGCCCTTTGCCAGCTGCTACAGGATGTTCATCTGGAAGGACGCTCTGTACGGCTTTATGCAGCAGAAAACTTCAACCCCCAATACACGGTACAACTGAAAAGTGGCATCGAGTTCGATATTGCCTGTTATTCAGATCACTACATCATAAATGGGCGAGGATATATAGCGGAAGGCCCCCACCACAGCAATTTCGTAGAGATCGGAGAACAGTATCTGGAGCATCTGGACAGCAGGGAATATTTTCCCAGGGAAACAAACAGGGGGGATCAGCAGTGAATATTTGGACAAAGCCTATTTACATTAAAATACGCATAAGGTTTTTGCTCGTTTTGCTGATTATTCTGGCAATCGTTGTTGCCGGCGTGGTACTGTATAAAAACTATGTGTTTCACAATCTGTTTTTTAAGACATTGTCTTCAGATAACATAGAATCTGTCAGTGTTTACGGTTATTATGGAAAAGGCCCCACTGCGCTGTCCCGGCAGGAAACGGAAGATGTTGTTTTACTGCTTCGCAAAATACGGGTAAAAGAAGAGCCCTATACAAACTATGGCCTAATAGGGAACAAAGGTGACGGTTACCACATTAGGTTAAAAAACGGAATTACCTTTGATTTGGATTTCTCCGGTGGTGATCCGGGTGTATACATCATAAATAATAAAGCCTACAGTATTGGTTACAGGGAAGATTCGAGCACTTACCCTGATTTTGAAAATATTTGGCGTTTGGAAGAACTATACGATACCTATGTAGAAAAATATTATCCTGACGACAAATAAACGGAACACGCAGGAAAAGCATATACCCCAATGGGTATATGCTTTTCCTGCGTGTTTGGTCATATTTCATAGTTTTGTATGCCGTATTTCGGCAAAACCACCAAAAATAAACCCTTGGTAAAATAAGTCTTGCAGATATAGCTGTATCCTTGTTAGAATGGAAGCTATAAGGGGAGTGTAGTCCCAGTTTTTATGAGGTGATGTTATGATTCCACGAAAAATCCAGGCGCTGAACATTAAAGAGTTAAGCCGCCAAAGAACCGTCCAAAATGCCATCACATTTCCTATGGAGCATTTTATCCGGGCAACGCAGGAGTACACCACTGCCGAAAAACATATTCCTGCACCGTATTTTCGCAGAGTGGTGCAGGTGAAGTCCGGTCTTGTGAAGGCACGGCTGCTGATCAACGGTCTGGGCATTTACTACGTTTTTTGCAACGGAAAAGATGTTACCAAAGGCCCCTTTGCACCCTATCGGGCAAATCCGGACCACAGAGTTTATTTTGACCGCTATGATTTGACCGAACAGCTGCAGGAAGGTAAAAATGTCCTTGCGTTTTGGCTGGGCGTGGGCCTGCAAAGCTCTGTTGTACCGTGCTGGGGCTGGAGCGTTTTGCCCTGGCGCAGCGCAGTGCAAATGGCGTTCTCTTTGGAATTGGAATATGCGGACGGAACAAAGGAGACGATTTACTCCGACCCGGAGACCAAAACTGCAGATTCTCCGATCATTTTCAATGATTTCCTGGCCGGCGAGCATTACGATGCCCGGCTGGAGCTTCCCGGCTGGAATCTTCCGGACTACGATGACAGCGCCTGGCGTCCGTCTCAGGCTGCACCTACACCCCGGGGCGTTCCTTGCCTTTGTCAGGCAGAGCCGATCGGCCGCTTTGAGGAACTGGAACCCGTAGCAGTGATCCCTGTGGAGCAGGGTTATGTATATGACTTTGGCAAAAATATAGCCGGTGCTTGCCGCCTGCATATTAACGGCCAGCCGGGTCAAAAGTTGATTATTGACCATTTTGAATGGATGGATAACGGAAAACCCAGCTTTAATCATATTTTCCCCAGAAAAGATGTGTGGCTCAATCAGGATATGTATATCTGCCGTGGGGGAGAGGAAAGCTGGATGCCCCGGTTTATATACCACGGCTTCCGCTATGTGCTGATTCAAGGTCTGACACCGGAGCAGGCTACACCGGATTTGCTGCGTTATGTGGTAATGCACTCGGATCTGGAAAAGATCGGCACCTTCCACTGCGACAATGAGATCGTCAATGCCCTCCAGGCGGCAACGGTGAATTCTGACCGGGCAAACTTCTTCTATTTCCCCACAGACTGCCCTCACCGGGAAAAGCACGGCTGGACTGCAGATGCATCCTTGTCCGCAGAGCAGATGCTTTACAATATGCAGCCTGCCAATAGCTGGAAGGAATGGCTGCGCAATATCTATCGGGCGATGACACCGGAGGGCGGCCTGCCCGGCATTATCCCCACCGGTGGTGCTTGCTATGATTGGGGTAACGGCCCGGCCTGGGACAGCGTGATCGTGGAACTGCCGTATCAGGCCTATTGCTACCGTGGCGACCGGCAAATCGTAGAAGAAGCGGTAGTGCCGCTGATGCGTTATCTGACCTACCTGACCACAAAACGCCAGGAAAACGGCTTGATTTGCTTCGGCCTGGGCGATTGGTGTGATGTGGACGCCGAGGAACTGTTCTGCAACACACCCCTGGTGGTTACGGATTCCATTATCGCAATGGATATCGCCCGGAAAGCCGCCTTCTTGTTTGGTGTTGCCGGCAAGCCTACATTCCAGAAATTTGCCCAGGAACTGTCTGATTCTCTGATGGCAGACATTCGTCGGGAATTGGTGGATCATGAGCAGCTGTATGTTTACGGTGACACCCAAAGTACACAAGCTATGGCACTGTACTACGGCGTCTTTACAGAAGAAGAATTTGACGGTGCGATGGCCCACCTTCTGGAGCTGATCGCTGAAAAGGACGACCACTTTGCCACCGGTGTTCTGGGCGGACGGGTGATTTTCCGACTGTTGGCAGAACACGGATATGCAGACCTGGCTCTGAAAATGATCATCCGGGAGGACGCACCCTCCTACGGCAACATTATCAAACGGGGCGCTACTGCCCTTTGGGAAGAATTCAACCCGGAAGACCCGGCCCGTGGCGATCAGAACCACCATTTCTGGGGCGACATTTCCGCTTGGTTCTATCGGTATTTGGGCGGTATCCGTCCCAATCCCACCGGTGAAGATGTAAACCGGTTGGATGTTGCGCCTTGCTTTGTATCCCAGCTCAACCAGGCCCAGGCGGATTACAAGATGCCTGCCGGCGCGGTACAGGTAGCTTGGAAACGGGAAGGCAGCCAGGTACAGCTGCAGGTGCAAGTGCCGGAGAAGGCAAAGGGCAGCATCCTTTTGCCGGAGGGTTGGCAGTTTGCTGACGGCAGCAATCAATGCAAATTGCAAAGCGGCCAATGGACAATCATTGGGGCGAAATGATGCAAACAGTTATATAACACACAAAACACTTGTTCTCCAAAGGAGGACAAGTGTTTTTGTGCAATTTACAGAAAATGCAAAATTACTAAATTTGTCATTGAAATTCTGTGTCCTTTCGTGTATAATGACTTTATTCTGGTGCAAAGCACCGCAAGCATGGCGGGTAATCACCTGCCCGAAAGGAGTTCTTTACTTATGTACACAGCTAATTCTATTCGTAACGTATGTCTCTTGGGCCATAGCGGCAGCGGCAAGTCCGCTCTGGCGGAGAGTTTACTTTATATGACCGGCGTCATTGACCGCATCGGCAAGAACGCAGACGGCAACACCGTATGCGACTACGATCCCGAGGAAATTCGCCGTAATATCTCCATCTCCACCTCCGTGGTGCCTCTGGAGTACAAGGGCATTAAGATTAACCTGATGGACACTCCCGGTGGCTTCGATTTCTCCGGCGCTGTGGTGGAAGCGCTCCGCGCTGCTGACGCAGCCATTCTGGTCTGCTCTGCCAAGGACGGCATCACTGTCGGCTTTGAAAAGGCTTGGAAATACTGCGAAGAGCGGAATATGCCCCGTTTCGTTTACATCTCCAAGGTAGACGAAGAAAATGCTGACTACAATGCCACTTTCGACGCACTGCGTGAAAAGTACGGCAACAAGATCGCTCCTGTAGTCGTCCCCATTTGGGACGCTTCCCACAAGGTCACCGGCATCATCGATGTGCTTAACAAGCGCGCTTACGAGATGCAGAAGCTCAAGAGAGTGGAAATCGAAGTTCCCGAGGGCAAGGAAGAGGTCATTGCTGACTTCAACTACACCCTGATGGAAGCTGTCGCTGAGACCGACGAGGAACTGATGGACAAGTTCTTCAACGAAGAGCCCTTCACCTATGCAGAAATGATCAAGGGCCTGCACCAGGGTGTTAAGGACCTGAGTATGTTCCCCGTGCTGTGTGGCTCCGGCTTCACTTGCCTGGGCAGCCTGATGCTGATGGATCACATCATTGACCTGCTGCCCAACCCCATCGACGGCAACTATCACAAGGCAACCTTGGCTGACGGCACTACCGAGGAATTCGTTGTTTCTCCCGGTGGCGTTCCTTCCGCATTCGTTTGGAAGACCGTTTCCGATCAGTACGGCAAGTACTCCTTCGTGAAGGTCCTCTCCGGCACTATCAACGCTGACACCACTCTGGTCAATGCCCGTACCGGTGAAACCGAGAAGCTGGGCCGTCTGTATGCTATGTGCGGCAAGAAGTCTACCGAAGTCAAGACTCTGACCTGCGGTGACATCGGCGCCATCGGCAAGATGGACTAGGTTAAGACCGGCGATACCCTGTGCGATCCCAGAAAGGTCGTTTCCCTGAAGCAGATCCCCTATGCCGCTCCCTGCTACTCCCAGGCCATCGCTCCCAAGGTCAAGGGTCAGGAAGACAAGGTCGGTACCGGCCTGAACCGTCTGAACGAGGAAGATCCCTCCTTCACCCTGGTCAACAACGCTGAGACTCACCAGCTGGTTCTGTCCGGCGCCGGTGATCAGCACCTGGATGTGCTGGTCTCCAAGCTGAAGAGCCGCTTCGGTGTGGATGCCGTTCTGTCTCCCGCTAAGGTTGCATACCGTGAAAAGATCAAGAAGACCGTCCAGGCTCACGGCCGTCATAAGAAGCAGACCGGCGGCAGTGGCCAGTTCGGTGACGTTTGGGTTCGCTTCGAGCCTCAGGAGGAGCAGGACGACCTGATCTTCGCCGAGGAAGTCTTCGGCGGCTCTGTGCCCAAGAACTTCTATCCCGCCGTTGAAAAGGGTATTCAGG
>JAGBVD010000035.1 GCA_017630495.1 Oscillospiraceae bacterium | reverse complement strand
CTTCATCGCAACGCAGCATTTGTATGCTTTCAAAGCACGCTTTCGGCACGATCACAGTATGTTTATCCGTGAGAACATCGCAGTAATACTGCGCATTTTCATCAAAATTCAGCGCAAAGGCCACCAACTGGGGAAATGTTTTTTCTATCAAATAGGGAATTCTCTTCTGTGTCAATTTGCCGACCGTTTTGCTATACGCGCCGCCAAACAGCTCTTGAAAACTCTTATGGTGCGCCAGCTTTTTGCACAGCGGTTTTGAAATCGCATACATCTGCCCTTTTAAAGGCAGTAACGCTTCTTCTCCTGCCACATCCATAAGAATGCTAACATCCAGAACTGCGGTTTCTCCCTGCGCAAAGTACAGCTTGGGTTCCTGACCGCCAAAGAAATCTCTTACCAAAATCCAATCTTCCGGCAATAGCGGACAAACTTGCTGCAAAAGCGCAGGAAGCTCTTCACTGATTACCGCTACATTTGCGCAGGTAAGACTTTCGGGAAAGCTATGATAGCCGGCTGCGCACAGCAATGTTTCTTTGTAAAGTGTCCAACAAACACCTGCTTTTTCGCAGGCATCTGCCCATATTTTCAGTGCTGCCATCGGCTTCATTATCTAATCTCCTCTATCTCGGCCTTATATCTATTTATGCAGATATGCAAAAATTCTCTCGGTTGCTTTTCCGTCGCAGGCGGATGTAAATATCTTCTTGCAGCGGTTGATTTCTTCCGTTTCGCCTTCAGACCACTGCCGATACACCGCAGGAATCATTGTTTCCAACTGTGTGGCATCCTGGGTAAAGTTCTTGGTAATCTGTCGATACTCTACAAAAAATCCCCGTTTCGCTTCGTATTCTTCCAAATCCGGCGCATAAAGGATGAAAGGCTTATCAAAAGCCAGATAGTCCAAAACCACTGTAGAATAATCGGTGATCAGCAGATCCACCACCGGCAAAAGTTTTTCGGTAGAAATGTCGCAATTGGAGCGATACCGGGGATCGGTTGCTACCGCGTCATCGTGGGGATGGTGCTTGATCAAAACAAGCCAATCCTCGCCCAGTTTTTCCTGCAATTGGGCCATCTCTGCATTCCCCAACGCATTGGGAGCTGCCGCTTTTCCCCGGAAGGTAGGCGCCCAAAGGAGGATCTTCTTCCCTTCTGCCTGGGGATAGCACCGGAAGAATTCCTCGCGGCTATTTTGTACCCACTCCTCATCGAAGAAAACATCCGACCGGCTGACGCCTAGGGGCTGTACCACACCTGTTGGCTGACGCATGGCATCTTGCAGAAGGGGCACATATACATCGGAGCTGGCTGTTACCAGACTATAATTGCGGAACACATTACTTTTATAGTAAGCAGGTACATCGTCTGTTGTGGCATAGCCGATCTTCTTAAAAGGACCGGAAAAATGACACAATTGCACAACCTTCGTCTCCAGATGCAGCTTGGGAGAAGAAACCGGCAGGAATGTGTCGCAGATAAATACATATTTTGCCTGCGCCAAAACATCCATAAAGGAAATGGCGTGGCGCAGACTCTTGCCACTGCCCTCGTGGGTATAATCAAAGAAATGGCAGACCGGTGTAATTCCCTGCTTGCAAGTATAGTCATACATAGCCTTCAAACTAAACGGCACTTTTGTATGATGGGCATCTGCAAACACATACAGTGTTTTTTCTCCCGGATGCCGTTTCAAGGCCATCCGATAGGCCGTGGGCAAAACCAAGTTTTGAATTGCCATCTTCGTCACACTGCGCAGGAAAAAAGCAAATTTAGAAAGCATACGAAACCCTCAGTCTCTTTTTATATATACCGCAGGAGTTATGCCATAAACTTCTCGTACTCTGCAAGAACTTCCGCAGTCGGTCCCATCTGAACAAACTCACCGTCATTGATCCACAAAACCTTTGTGCAAAGGTTGGCAACAGTCTTGGCATCATGGGAAACGATCACAACAGTTCTGTTTTTGTCGGTGATCAGTTCCTTCATCTTTGCATAACTCTTTTTCTTAAACCGGGAGTCACCGACGCTCAAAACCTCGTCAATGAGAATGATATCTGTTTCCAAAATGGCTGTAATGGAAAATGCCAGCTTGGAGTACATACCGCTGGAATAGGTACGGACCGGACTCTCAATAAACTTTCCCAATTCGGAAAACTCAATAATTTCATCCATCCGCGCACGGATCTCTTTTTCAGAAAAGCCCAAAAGCATACCGGACAGCAGAATATTCTCCCGGCCGGACAGCTCCGCCTGGAAGCCGACACCAATGGCAAGAAGAGAGATGGAATTTCCATGCAGGTCAATCGTGCCCTTATTGGGGGAGAAAATTCCGGCAATGGCACGAAGCATTGTGGACTTACCGCTGCCGTTCTTGCCAACGATGCCCAGAATCTCGCCCTTTTCCACCTTGAAGCTGATATTTTTTACCGCTTCAAATTCATCCGCCTTCCTTCTCATACCCTTCAGAAAGCTCTGCTTGATGGACATCTTCTGCAGTGTTTTATAACAAATTGAGAGATTCTCAACTTCAATTGCATATTCACACATAAGCAAATTCCTCATCAATCCGTCAAATAGCCTTGACGTAACTGTTTTCTTCCTTATAGATCTTACGGATACCGAAAATAGCAATCAGTACACCGACGACAAACCAAATTGCCAAGAACAAAAGATCCGGTGTGCTGCTGTAAATCACGCTTTTGCGCATACTGGAAAGAAGAAATGCCACCGGATTGTAGCGGTTGAGAAAAGTGCCGTAGCCCTTGATTCTGGTTTCCAGATTATAGAAAATGCCGGTAATGTAAAACAGCATTCTTGTAGCAATGGTAATCACATTTGCCAGATCGTTGATGTAAACTCCGTAGTGCATCAAGAAACAGCTGCAGCCAAAGGTGAACACAAACAAGGTAATCACAATTGGAATTGCATACAAAACATTCCATGTGATCGGCACCTGGAATACGATCATCATCGCCACAACAATGGAAAAGGAGATCAGCATTTTAAAGCCATTTACCCAGCAGCGGGTCAACAGCAGAATGTACTTGGGGAAATAGATCTTGGAGACGATAGACTTATTCGCCTTGATCATTTTCACACTGCCCTGCACCGTCTTGTTGAAGAATTCCCACATAGACAGGCCAATGAAAATATACACCGGGAAGTATTGCTCGTTGGATTTGAATACATATCCGAAAATAAAGGTGTAGATCAACATAAAGCACACAGGGTCCAGCACCCACCAGATCCAGTTCAAATAGGAGCCGGCTACTTCTGCCTTCAGCTGTGATTTCGCTGCAATGACAGAATAATGGAAATATTTCTTTAGGTCTGTAAAAAATCGTTTCAGCATAATGCTTATCCCTCACATCAAAGCACATAATAATTCCATAATATCCTAGACAGTATAACACAAATTGCGCCTGTTTTCAATAGAGAAAAACATATATCTGTGAAACATTAAATTTCCGGTGCCCTTTTGGGCACCGGAAACCACTTTCTATAAATCCTGATTACAGATTCTTCATCTTCATTTTGCGAGCAGCCAATGTCAGCGCAAGCAACACAATATACAGACAGCCGATGGTCACGAAAATCGCGCCCCAGCCGAACTTCTCCTGGACAAAGCCAAAGGCCGAAGCCTGAATTGCTGCGCCCATATACACGGCCCAATCCAAAACACCGACAACGGTAGAAGACAGCGCACGGCCGCCCATATCGCCGGCGATGGCCCAGATCACGCCTGTAACCATACTGAACACGCCTACGACGAACAACATAATGGTTGCAGGCATCTGTGTTTTGAACAGCGGGAAGCAGATCATACCGGCAAAAGCTACCACAGAAGCCAGAATCAGCATAGGCTCACGCTTGCCCTTGAAAACCTTATCGGTAATGAAGGGGAACACGAACATAGCACATGCCTGGCCAAGAGGCAACACAATGTAGGTAAACATATCGTCCTTCAGGGTCAGTCCCAGCTCCTCGGTAAAGTAGGTGGGGATCCAGGTCAACAGACCGTAACGACCGATGCCGGCAATGGCGGAAATCAAGCAAAATACCAGAACCTTAGGCTCGCTGAACAACAGCTTGTAGGGGTAGAAGAAGCCTTTCTTCGCAAGGGTTTCTTCCATCGCTGCATTGCTGGCATCCAATTCCTTGTCCGCTTCCTCAAAAGGCTTCAAGCCGACATGTTCGGGCTTTTCCTTAAAGAACAGGATAAAGGCCACCAAAATCAGCACCATCGGAACAATGGGATACCGGAAACCGGCGCGCCAGGTCCACTCAGGGTTAAGAATCAAGCACCAGTTGACGGTCAGATAGGTAACCGCCTGGGCAACGCCGGAGAAAGCAGTGGCAAGACCAGAGGCAAAGCCGCGCTTCTCTTTGGGCCACCACTTGTTGATAACACCAACGCCGTTGGACCACACCATTGCCTGGCAGAAACCATTCAAGCCCCACAGCACTGCAATCACCCACAGATTGTTCTGGAAAGAGATCAGCACGTTGAGCACAGCAGAAGATGCCACACCGAAAATCATCAGTTTTTTATAACCGAAGAAGGAGCCAAGCCGACCACTTACCAACTGGCCAAAGGCATAGCACCAGAAAAGCGCGGAGGAAACCACACCCAGAGTGCCCAGATCAGACTGGAACGCCTCCTTCATAAGGGGCAGAACCAGATTGATGTTCTGGCGGCCGTTGTAGAAGAACAGATAGGT
>JAGBVD010000034.1 GCA_017630495.1 Oscillospiraceae bacterium | reverse complement strand
TTGCCGTCGATGAGCAGCACCTTTACATTGCCGCCCTTGATGGTCTGCATCTGATACAGACCGTTTTTGACCAGCACCGGGGCGATGCCGGCATTCATATACTCGGTGGGGTCGGCGTAGGGCTCGTGGTCGGTCATATAGCCTTCCGCCTTTTCCTTCTGCTCCACGCCGCCCTTGTCAAAGCAGGATTTCAGCAGCTTCAAATACTGCTCGTGGAACAGGTCCGAATCGCCCTGGACATATTTCTTGCTGATGCCGTAGCCTTTGGAGCCGGGGGTTGCGCCTTCGCTGACATAAGCCGCGGCATCCGGCAGGTAGAAATGGTTGGCGCTGCCATTTGCCAAGGTGCAGATGAAGGTCATAACGAAGGGAGATTCGTCCCGAACTGCCTGACCCAGGCTGATAAAGGGCTCGTAGGGCATCATACAGAAGCCTACCTCGCCGATACTGAAGCAGGCCAGGTTGTAATCGTCCGGGTTTGTTTTGATGTTATAGACGATCTCCTCCAGAACGATCTTGTCGGTCTTTGCCGGGCGCATACCGTCATTTAAGGTCAGCAGCGCTTCGTTGGCCAGGATCGTACCGACGGTCTTGTAGCTTGCATTTCTTGCATTATTCAGTTCCGGGTAACTGGAATTGTGGTTGCTGTTGCCGCCGCAGCCCATGATCACTAGGCTTTCACAGCCGGCCTGGTCCAAAAGCTGGTTGCGCAAAACGCCCATATAGTCGGAGCTATAGAGGGTGTACATACCCTCGGGGTTGCCACGGTAGTGGCCCTGCCAGTTGATCAGCACCACATCTCTGCCGCCCTCTCGCTTAAATTGCACCAGCTGCAAAAGGTCGTCCGGATGGTAGGCCTGGCCGTAATAGGGAGCATGGGCATTGGTTTTCGCAGTGCCAAGGAGCGTGCCGTCCTCCAGATAGTAGTAACGGACCTTGTTCAGATTCGGCACCCGGGTGTGGCCGATGGACATTGTGGCGCTCTTGCGGTCCGCCAGAGCATCCGCAGCTGCCTGGGCGCACTTATCCACCACTTCCATCATATAAGGCAAACCGTCGGGATAGCCGTAGCCGCCGGCGGTCAGGGGCGGGCCCTGGTGGGTGTGGGAAGCGGTCATCTGGACGCACTGCTCCGGCAGACCGGTCTTTTCGTGGATGGCGGAGCGGACTGCCGCCAAAAAGTCCTGGATCACATGGTGGTTATCCATGGCAAAGAGGATCACGGTGTTGCCCTCGGCATCGGTCATCGCGGTGCAGGTGGCCCAAAGGCGCTCCAGAACACCGGTGGCCACTCTGGTCTTTTCGTCATTGCCGCCAACCAGGGGCAGCTTATAGTCCATAGAGGGGGTGATATCCACCTTGGCATAGCCAACGCTGAAGCCTTCCGGCGCGTCGTTTTTCTTGGTGTCTTCCTTGTCGCCGCAGCCGGCAAACAGACCGATGACCATCACAGCGACCAGCAAAAGTGTGAGGATTCTTTTCATTATCTTTCCTCCTGTAAAACAGATTTATTATATTATACAGAAAAACTGACCGCTATGCAACAAAAATATAACAAAACGCAGACAAGACATTGTCTGCGTTTGTGTTTACTGTTGAATGCCTACCACAACATTTTGCTCGTTGCGAAGAAGCTTCGGGGTTTTCTCCTGCAAAACGTCTTCAGCGGTTTCTCTGTCCTTGACCAAAAGGGTGGTTTCTTCCCCGTTGGCCAGGAGCTTGATTTGCCAGAAGCCGTTGTTCACCGCTACCGGGGGCAGGCCGGGGTTTTCGTAAGCCACACCGTCGGGCTTGGCTCTGTGGTCGGTGATGTAGCCCGGGTCTTTTTCCTTGGGGGTTTGACCGCTTTGCTTAAATACCCGCTGAATCATATCGGTCAGCAGTTTCTGGAACACCTCACCACTGCCCAGAGGACAGAAGCAAGGACCGCACTCGTAACAGCCGTACGCTACGCCCTTTTCATCCGGCACATAGCCTGCATCGCCGCCTGGACACAGCGTTCAATCAGCAGGCGGTTATACAGCCGGGTGGCCTTGCGATTCACACTGCCTACATCCGGGCCGGAGTGGTTGTGGCTGGCGCTGAGCTGGATGAACGCATCCGGCACACCGGTTTTGGCCCGGACTGCCCGGCGAATCCGCTTGACCAGCGCTCCGTACAGCGAGTGCAGGTCCATACCGAAAACCAAAACGGTGGTGCCCTCCGGGTCGGTAAAGGCCGCGCAGTTTTCCTCAATTATACTAAAGGAAAAAGCCCGATGCAATACCAATATCTTCCACAAAAGGAATGCTAAATTGTTGTGTCCACGACCTGGACGATTTTAAACTCGTCGCGAAGCGACACATACGTTTGGGGTGCCCGGTGGTCGCCTTGTCGATAAACCGACTGCGTTGCCCACCGACCCCGGCACTCGCTTATGCGCTGCTGCATCTGCCACCGGCAGCGCAGCGCAACGCGGCATTTTGCATTTTGCATTTTGCATTCTTCAAATATCCCCCCTGGGGGCTTACGCGGTGGGGCAAACTGTGGTATAGTAGGATGGATATTTCATGTGGAGAGGCTTTATGGATTCGCTGAAGACCTTACAAAAGAAGAACCGGCGCAATCAAAGTCTGATTGTTTGGATGCTCATCGCAGTTTTGGCGATGGGCCTTTTGTGCTTGTTTGTGGGCGTGTCCAATATGGGCTTTTCCGATGGGGTGAATGTCCTTTTGGGCGGCGGCACAAATGCCCAAAAGCGCATTCTGTTAAACATCCGTCTGCCCCGGGTGCTGGCGGCCATCATCGCCGGCGCAGGTCTTTCCGTTGCGGGACTGATGATGCAGACCTGCCTTTCCAACGCTATGGCCTCCCCCTCTACTTTGGGCGTTTCCAACGGCGCGGTGTTTGGCGCAAATCTCTCCATTATCGCCTTTGCCGGGGGCTTCCTTTCCACCGGCAACAACCTTTCCGCCTTTGATGTGGGGGCAAATCCCTATGCCACCTCGGCTTTGGCCTTTGTGTTTGCCACCGCCTCCGTTTTGCTGATTTTGGGTCTTTGCACGGTGCGGTCCTTCAGCCCCAATGTGGTGGTGCTGTCCGGTATGGCCATCGGCGCGGTGTGGACGGCGTTGACCACCATTTTGCAGTTTTATGCCACGGATGTGGGACTGAGCGCGGCAGTGGTGTGGAGCTTTGGCGATTTGGGCCGGGCCACCTATGAAACGGACATTTTGATGGCTGTGGCAGTGAGTGTCGGTTTTGTGTTCTTTTACACTATGCGCTGGAAATACAATGCCCTTTTGGCAGGAGAAGCCACCGCAAAGACGATGGGTGTCAATGTCTCCGGACTGCGGTTTGTGACACTGCTGCTGTCCAGCGTGATCACTGCCGTTTGCGTGTCCTTTTTGGGTGTCATCGGCTTTGTGGGCATTATCTGCCCCCATGTGACCAAGAAGCTTTTGGGTCACGACCACCGGTTTACATTGCCGGTGTCCTGCCTGATGGGAAGTCTGCTTCTACTGCTGGCGGACACTGCCTCCCGTAGTCTGGGCGGCGGCTCGGCCCTGCCGGTGGGCGCCATCACTTCCCTTTTAGGCGCACCCTTCTTTATCGCCATTATCTTTGGAAAAAAGGAGGGGCATCACCATTGATTTTACAGGTAGATAACTTACATTTCGGTTATGGCCATCAGCCGGTGCTAAAGGGCGCATCCCTGACCCTGGAGCAGGGGCAGGTGGGAATCGTCCTGGGCAAAAACGGCTGTGGCAAGACCACCCTCTTTAAAAACATCCTGGGCATCGAAAAGCCCCAAAAGGGCGCCATCTCCTTCGGGGGCAAGGACCTGATGAGGCTGCGCCGGAACGAACGGGCCAAGTGCATCGCCTATGTGCCCCAGCACATCCATTTTGGGGATTTGAGCGTGTTTGATTCGGTGCTGATGGGCAGAGTTTCCTATTTCGGTATGAAGGCCGGCCAGGAGGACTATCAAATCGTGGAGAGCATTCTCCGGGATATGGGTCTTCTCCCGTTTGCCGGCCGCAGTGCCGAGGCCCTCTCCGGCGGCGAAAAGCAGAAGATCGCCATTGCCCGGGCCATGGCCCAGGAGCCGAAGCTGATGATTTTCGACGAGCCTACCGGCAATCTGGACATCGCCAACGAACAGCTGATCATCCGGCATGCCCGGGATTTGGCAAGGGAGAAGGGCATTTCCATTTTGTCTTCCCTGCACGATTTGAATCAGGCCCTGGCCTTTGGCGACAAGTTCTTCTTTATGAAGGATGGCTCTGTCAAATACGAAGGCGGTCCGGAGATTTTCACCCCGGAAATGCTGGAAGACATCTTCGATGTGGCGCTGCAAATCCGACAAATCGACTCCAAAATGGTCGTTTTCTGAAATTTCATCCCCCTAAGCAGTGGAAAGCCGAACAACGGCAGCCTCACAGCCGTTCTTTTGCTCGGATTTTTCCCCATCTTCCTTGCCTTGCGTCAGCAAGGCTGTGTCCTCTGGGCAAAACTCCAAGACAAAACTCCTGGCTGTGAGGTGCTATGCAGTTTTCAAAGAGCAGCTTTTTGTCAAGACAAGGAAAATCGTGCAGGGAATGCCCTTTGGCATTTTCAAGGGATTTTCTACAGTATTGGCAGAAAGCCGCCTTTGAAAACCTACCGGGGTTCGACTTCCCACTGCTTAAGGCTTGTAGCCTTTGGGGGGCTTTACTATAATGCAGATATATTCCAAAAAAGGAGCTGCTTTTATGAAAAGAACATTTGCGTTTTTACTGGCTGTTTGGATGGTTTTAAGCCTGTGCGCCTGCGCAGGTCCGGAAGAGGCCGGCTCTGTCACCGTTACGGATATGGTGGGAAGAACGGTAAAGGTAGAGCCGGGCAGCTACAAGAAGGTAGTGTGCATCGGCGCCGGCGCGCTGCGGATGTATAGCTATGTGGGGGATATTTCCAAGCTTTCCGGTGTGGAGGATATTGACAATCTTTCCCTTTCCGAAAGACCCCAGATGTTTGACAGCGTGGCAAGGCCTTATATGCTGGCCTACAGCGACGCTTTCAAAAACTTGCCCTCCTGTGGTGTAGGCGGCCCTATGGCCCAGGCGGCAGAGGCAGAGAAGATTCTCGCCTGCGACCCGGATATCGTCATTTCCCAGTTTGAGGATGCGGCCAAGACTGACGCTTTGCAAAAACAGCTGGGTGTGCCGGTGATTACATTGGTTACCGGCAGTAACGGTGTGTTTGATGAGAAATTTGCCCAGTCTGTGACCCTTTTGGGCAAGGTGTTCGGCCGGGAGGAAAAGGCCGCGGCGCTGGTTTCCTTTGTGGAAAAGGAAAAGGCCGCCATCGAAGCCAGAGTCAAGCTGGTTCCCGAAGGAGAAAAACCCAAGGTCTATATCTGCGGCCTGGGCAACTGGGGTACCACCAACCACCTGATGACCGCGGAAAACTACATCTGCCTGAAAATTGCCGGGGTGGACAATGTGGTGTCCGGTCTGGGTCTGGAGGGCATCGGCCCTATTGAGAAAGAGAAGTTTGTGGACCTGGGCAAGGATATGGACATTATGATTATGGATGCGGCGGCGGTGAAGAACATCCAGCCGCTGTACCGGGAAGACCCGGAAATGTTTGACACCTGCAAGGCCTGGCAAAGCGGTGAGGTCTATCTGGAAATGGCCTACAATGCCTACTACACCAATTTCGAGATTGCCCTGCTGAACACCTGGTTTATCGCCAAGACCGTGTACCCGGAGTACTTCCAGGATGTGAATATGACCCTGAAGACCAACGAGATCACCCAGGCTTTCCTGGGGGCGGATTTGGCAAAGCAGATTTTCGACTGCCCCAGCAGTTTCGGCGGCTACCAGAAAATCGACACCAAAACATTCTTTGAGTAAGGAAAAAGCCACCCAAGGGTGGCTTTTTCCTGCAAAGTGTGCTATACTGGGGGAAAGCTTTGGAGGATAGAATATGGAGAAAAAGGACATTATTGCGTTTTTTGACCGGTGCGCCCCCAGCTGGGATGGGGAGATGATCAAAAACGATGGGATTATCAACAAGATTCTGGACAATGCAGAGCTGGGCGAAAATATGGATGTTTTGGATGTGGCCTGCGGCACGGGAGTGCTGTTTGACTACTATCTGGAAAGAAAGGTCGCCTCCGTTACCGGCATCGATATCTCCCCGGAAATGGCAAAGATCGCCCAGCGCAAGTATGCACAGCAGGAAAGGGTGCAGGTCCTTTGCGGCGATGTGGAGGAATTCGATTTTGGCCGGAAATTTGACCGGATCGTGGTGTATAATGCCTTTCCCCACTTCCCCTACCCCAAAAGACTGATCAAGACTTTGGCCGGCCTTTTGAAAGAGAAGGGACGGCTCACCGTTGCCCACGGTATGAGCCGGGAGGCCATTGACAATCACCACAGCGGTGCGGCCAGCAAGGTCAGTAACGGTTTGATGGCGGCAGAGGATTTAAAGCGGATCTTCGATGCCCACCTTACGGTGGAGGTGGTGATCTCCAACGGCTATATGTATCAGGTCAGCGGTGTGAAAAAGGATGTGCTGGCCCACAGCCACAGCGGTGCGGTCCACTCCCACGGCGGTCTTACCCACTGCCACACCCAGGGGGATACGGACCACTGTCACACCCCGGAAGAAAACGCAACACCTCTGCAGGAACTGCTGGTGATGATGAAATATCTGGTCAGCCACAACGATGCCCACGCCCAGGAGGTGGCCGATCTGGCCCGGGAGCTGATGAGCGCAGGCAAGAATGTGGCCTACGACGAGATTATGGACGCGGTGGCAGATTTCGATATGGTCAACGCCAAGCTGGCGGCGATACTCAGCAAACTGCAATTGGAAGAAGATGTATAAAACGGAAAAGCAGACAGCGTTTGGCAACACTCCATAAGGAAGTAATGCCCAATGCTGTCTGCTTTTGTGATAGATTGCTTTGCAATGCGATATATTTGCCTGACGGCAAATGCGATATATCGTAATAGATGCGATAGGATATAAATCCCACGCGCCGTAGCGCATATCGCGGGCAACGCCCATATCGCGGTGTCAGCCATATCGCAAATCCCAACAGGATTTATATCGCGGCTTGTGCCCGGAGGACACAAGCTTACTCTACGCCCACAACCAGATTGGAGTAGTTGAACAGCAGCTTCATCGTGCTCTTGGCCATGATCTGCTTGGCGATTTCTTCGTTCTTGGCAACAACGGTCTTGGGGGCGATGCCCATATACAGTGTGATGGGGCAATAGCCGTACTTGTTGGGTGTTACCTTGCCGCCTACATTGGGATTGGTGTAGGTCTGGCCGTCGGAAATGCGGTCTTCCACGGTGATGTAGCCTTCGTCCTTGTCCTTTTTCGTCTGGCCGGACTGGGTGAACATCTCATTGAGAATCCGCAGCTGTTCTTCCGCAATGGCCTCACCGTCGCCCTTCAAGGTCTTGCTGGGGCCGCGCTCGTAAGCGCCGTTGGTGTAGTCAAAGGTCAGGCTGTCGGGGATGTAGCCGTAGCCGCCGCCGTTGGAGATCTGGGCATAGAAGGTGTATTTCCAGGGGGAATTGTCCCGGACATGGATGCCGTTGGACTGGAAGGTTTCGGAGGGGGCGGTGATGTAACCGAAATCACCAAAGCCGAAGCCGGAAAGGATGTACTTCAGCGGAGCAGTACCGCCGGAGGGCACTTTGAAGGTGTCGGTGTAGGTGTAGTAGATCTTGCCGGTCTCGGCCTCCTGGAAGGTGTCCATCGCCTCGATGATGCACTCGGCCAGCTCAGTGCCGTACTCCACATAGTCCTTAAACTTTCTTTTTTCGGCCCGGGCAGGACGCTGGACACTGTCACCGGATGCGCCCATAATGTAGATGGACTCGGTGTTGGCCTTTTCCAGCAGCACCCGACGGGCAACCGCAGGAGATACGCCGCACAGGTAGGTGTAGTAGCCGTCAGGGTTGGTGAAGGGGTGGCCCTGCCAGTTCATCATAATGATGTCCTTTTCTCCCTCACGGGTGAATTTCACCAGCTGCAGAAGGTTGTCGCCCTTTTCCGCAAAGCCCAGAAACTGCTTGCCGTTTTTGGAGATGTTATCGTAGCCGTTGGCTTCGTACTCGCCCTCGGTGGTCAGGAAGTGGCGCACAAAGACCATATCCTCCGGACGGGTGAAGGTGGTGTACATCTTGGCAGGCTTTCTGGTTTCCATAGCCGCCACAGCCGCTTCCACCATCCGCTCCTGAAGCAGCTTTGCGTAAATCTGAATCGGACCGACGGCAGAGTTTGCGCCCTGGGCAGGTCCGCAGTGGTTATGGGAGGCGTTGAACTGGATATGGTCACCGGGTACGCCGGTCTTTTCCGTGATCTGCTGACGGATGGCCTCGATCATACCGGTATTCGTGCCGTGCAGGTCCGTACCGAAAACCAGAACGGTGGTGCCGTCGGTATCGGTAAAGGCCACGCAGTTGGCCATCAGCGGCTCCAGAACGCCGGTGGACAGACGGGTGGTATCGTCGTTGTTGCCGGTGAGGCTGATCTGGGTGGTATAGTCCGGGGTGATGTCGGCCTTGCCGTAGCCAACGGCGAAGCTGTCAAACTTCTTTTGGGCCAGCTTTTCTTCCTTCTTTTCGCCGCCGCAGCCGGCAAACAAAGAAAGGATCATCAGCGCAGCCAGAATCAGGGTAAGTACTCTTTTCATACAGTAACCTCCTCGAATTTGGGGATTTGTTTTATTATATAGAAAAAAACGGTACTTTGCAAGAAAAAATCAGTAAAAAAGCAGGCAGATGCTTCTGCCTGCTTTTGCGATAGATTGCTTCGCAATGGGATATATTTGCCGAACGGCAAATGCGATATATCGTAATAGATGCGATATGATATAAATCCCACGCGCCGTAGCGCATATCGCGGGCAACGCCCATATCGCGGTGTCAGCCATATCGCAAATCCCGAAGGGATTTATATCGCGGCTTGTGCCCGGAGGACACAAGCTTACTCGGCGTCTACAACCACATTGGAGTAGTTGAAGAAAAGCTTCATTGTGGACTTGCTCATAATCTTGTTGGCCACCTCTTCGTTTTTCACCAGGAAGGTCTGCAAGCCGGCGCCTGCGGACAGGTTTACCTGATAGTAGCCGTTCTTGGCTGCCTTGGGCTTGCCGCCAACATTGGGGTTGGTGTAGGTCACACCGTCGCCGTTCCGGTCTTCCACGGTGATGTAGCCCTCGTCCTTTTCCTTGGCGGTCTGTCCGGACTGCTTAAAGATGTCGTTGAGCATTTCCAGCTGCTTCTGGGCAAAGCCTTCGCCGTCACCGGCCAAGGTCTTACAGGGACCACGCTCGTAAGCGCCGTTGGGATTGGCCCAGGTTTCTGCGTCGGGCACATAGCCGTAGCCGCTGCCGTTAGACAGCTGGGCATAAATGGTGTACTTCCAGGGAGATGCATTCCGGACGGAAATCGCATTTGTCTGGAACATTTCCGAAGGCGCAGAGACATAACCGAAATCGCCAAAGCCAAAGGCGGAGACCACATACTTGAGCGGTTCCTTGCCGCCACTGGGGGGTACGTAGGAATCGGTGTAGGTGTAGTAGATCTTGCCGGTCTCGGCTTCCTTAAAGCTATCGAAAGCGGCGATCATAGCATCGGCCAGGGCTTCACCGTACTGCACATTGTTTGCAAACTTTCTGGCAAAGGCGAAGGCAGGCTGCTGAACATTGTCACCACTGCCGCCCATAATGTAGATGGATTCGGTGTTGGCCTTTTCCAGCAGGAAACGGCGGGTAGCGGAGGGGGAGACACCGCTTAAGTAGGTATAGTACTGCTGGGTGCTGGAGAAGGGGTGGCCCTGCCAGTTGAACAGGATCACATCCTTTTCGCCCTCACGAACGAACTTGACCATCTGCAGCAGGTTGTCGCCTTTTTCCAGGAAGCCCTGCATTTCATTTGTATTGACGCCTTCGGAGCCGTTGGCTACGATGGTGCCGTCCTTCATCAGATAGTGGCGCACGAAGACCATATCCTCGGGGCGGGTGAAGGTGGTATACATCTTGGCAGGCTTTCTGCTTTCCAGGGCCTCGATGCCGACCTTAACGCAGTTGTCAATAAAGCTTTGGCCGTATTTGGCATAGTTCGGGTTCGCATTGTTCAGGCCGGGGACCATCGGGCCGCAGTGGTTATGGCTGCAGTTCATCTGAATGTGGTCGCCGGGGATGCCGGTTTTCTCCGTCAGCTGCTCCCGGATCATTTTCAGGTGTCCCGCGCTGACGCCGTGCAGGTCGGTGCCGTAAACCAGAACGGTCTCACCCTCGGTGTCGGTAAAGGCGATGCAGTTGACCAAAATCGGCTCCAGAACACCGGTGCTAAGACGGGTGTTATGGTCATTGTTGCCCATAATGCTGATCCGGATCTCCGGATCGGGGGTAATATCTATTTTGGAATAGCCAACAGCGAAGCTGCCAAATTTCTTTTCGCCCAGCTTGCCTTCCGATTCCTTTTCGCCGCCGCAGCCGGCAAACAGGGACAGGATCATCAGCGTCGCCAGGACAAATGTAAGTACTCTTTTCATTGTTTTTCCTCCTGTTTGGATTGGATGTATTTATTATACAAGATATGCCGTAATTATGCAACTGCGAAATCGTCGAAAGATTTTCGCTAAAAGGGCAAAAACCCGGTCGCAGACACAGAACCGTCCCCTGTCTTTTGCGATATATTGCTTCGCAATGGGATATATTTGCCTGGCGGCAAATGCGATATATCGTAATAGATGCGATAGGATATAAATCCCACGCGCCCCGGCGCATATCGCGGGCAACGCCCATATCGCGGCGTCAGCCATATCGCAAATCCCGAAGGGATTTATATCGCGGCTTGTGTCCGGAGGACACAAGCTTATTGTATTCCCACCACAAGATTCTGCTCGTTGCGAAGCAGCTTGGGGTGCTTTTGGGTAAGAATCTGTGTTGCCAGCTCCTTGTTTTCCACCAACAGCGTCTTTTCTGCGCCGTCGGCAAGAAGCTTGATCTGGCAGTAGCCGTTTTTCACCTCCACAGGCGCACCGCCCACATTGGCATTTTCATAATCAACGCCATCGGGCTTGGGGCTGTGGTCGGTGATGTAGCCGGGCTCTTTCTCCTGAACTGTCTGGCCGGAGGCTTCAAAGGTGCGGTTTAACATATCCTTCAAGCCCTGCTCAAAGAAGTCCGCCGCATACCGGGGGCTGAAGTTGGGGCCCTGCTCATAGCCGGGGTACTCGAAGGCTTCGCTGCTGGGAATATACGCGCCGCCGCCATTGGAAAGCTGGGCGTAGAAGGTGAACCGGTAGGGAGATTCCTCACGGACGCGCATTGCGTTCTTCTGGAACATCTCGCAGGGGGCGGCGGCATAGCCGAAATCGCCAAAGCCGAAGGCACCGTAGGGGTGCTTGCGGTTGTTAAAGACCTCCCAACGGGCCTTGTAGTCCGGGAAGTGCTTGTCCAGGTCGATCTCATAGTAGATCTTGCCGGTTTGGGCAGGCTTGAAATCGTCGTAGGCTTCGTTGATCATTTCGCCCAAAGCTGCGCCGTAGTCCTCATAGTGGTTATACTTGTTGTCCGGGCGGATGAAGGACCGTTGGACACCGTTGCCGCTGCCGCCGCAGAAATAGACACTTTCGCAGTTACGCTTATCCAGCAGCCGCTGGCGCATCACTGCAGGGGCGCCGCCGTAAAGGACGGTGTAGTTATACTTGTCCCCGGGAAACAGCGCGGAGCGGACGTAGCTGAAGGGGTGGCCCTGCCAGTTGATGAGCATAATGTCCTTTTCGCCCTCCCGCTCAAACTTGACCAGCTGCAAAAGGTTATCGCCCTTTTCCATATAGCCGCAGAAATCCTCCGGGGCAGGTACAGGCAGGCCGCGGCCGGTGCGTGTGCCGTCCATCAGAAGATAGTGGCGCACCCACATCATACCCTCCGGCCGCAGGAAATGGAAGAACATCTTGGCTTCCTTCCGGTCCTGCAAAGCCTCCATTGCCGCCTGGACACAGTTTTCCACGAACAGCTTTTGGTAGATCTTCCCCGCCTCGGTGCCGTTGCCGGTGTTGGGGGCCTGGTGGTTGTGGCTGGCGCACATCTGGATATGGTCTCCGGGAACGCCGGTCTTTTCCTCCAGAATTTCCCGGATCTGGTTAAGCAGCATGGTATTGACGCCGTGCATATCCGTACCGAACAAAATCACGGTGGTGCCGTCTTTGTCGGTAAAGGCCACGCAGTTGGCCATAATGGATTCCCGGCGGCCGGTGGAAAGGCGGGTGGTATCGTCGTTGTTGCCCGTCAGACCGATGCCGGTTTTGTAGTCGGGGGTGATGTCGGCCTTGCCGTAACCAACGGCAAAGTCGTCAAAACGGATGTCTGCAAGTTTCATACAATCTCTCCTCATTTTGGAATGCAAAATGCAAAATGCTAAATGCTAAATGAAGGTGTCCCTTCGGGACAGATCTCAATAAGTCAGCGAAGCTGACACCGATAATTTAGCATTTATAATTTAGAATTTAGCATTTATTTCTCGTGGTAAATGGGTTGCAGGGCCTGTGCAATGGCCTTGTAGCGGTCAAAGAGCTTGTCGTAGACAGCCTTGTTGTCGGGGTTGGGGGCGCAGACGGAGTCGATGAGGACGCACTTTTCCGCCGCCGCCGCATAAGAGTCAAACCAGCCGATGCCTACCGCGGCCAGCATTGCGCTGCCGAAGGAGGAATCGTCCACTTTGACCTTTTCCATGGTAAGGCCCAGCACATCGGAGACGATCTGCCGCCACAAAAGGCCCTTGGCGCCGCCGCCGATGATGCGCACTCTTGTCATTTCCACGCCCAATTCCTCCAGCACTGTCAGACAGTGGCGCAGGCTCATAGCTACACCCTCTAATGTGGCCCTTGTAAAATGGGCGGTGGTGTGCCGGGCGCTGATGCCGGTGTAGCTGCCCTTTAATTCCGGGTCGTTGAAGGGGGTCAGTTCGCCGTTTAAGTAGGGATGAAACATTAAGCCGTCACTGCCCGGGGCAATTCCCTCCGCCGGTACATTCAAGTCCGCAAAGGGCTCGCGGCCAATGGTATCTCTGTACCAGCGGTAGCTGTTGGCGCAGCTGGCGGTGCCGGTGCCGGGATACCACAAACCCGGCACAACATGCCGGTAGTTAAAGACAAAGGGACTGTCCAGCTTCTTATCGGAAATCACACAAATCCGGCCCGCGGTGGCCAATTTTACGGTGGTGTGGCCCGGCGCTACATTGCCTGCCGCCAGCACCTCCATAACGGTGTCCGTCGTGCCAACAAGCACCTTTGTGCCGGCTTGCAGACCAAACTCCTCTGCCGCTTGGGCAGTGACCTCACCGCCCAAAGCCTTGGGGTCACACAGCTTCGGCAGCCAGCTTTCGTCGATGTTGCCGATGGCGCACAACTGCTTGGACCAGCAC
>JAGBVD010000033.1 GCA_017630495.1 Oscillospiraceae bacterium | reverse complement strand
TGATGTCCAGGATCTCAGCGGCTTCCTTAACTCTGCGGTCGATCTCATCCTTGGGGGTGTGACGCAGCTTCAGAGCGAAAGCCATGTTTTCATAAACAGTCATATGGGGATACAGCGCATAGTTCTGGAAAACCATGGCGATATCACGGTCCTTAGGTGCAACGTCGTTGACCAGGCGGTCGCCGATCCACAGTTCACCATCGGAGATTTCTTCCAGACCTGCGATCATACGCAGAGTGGTGGACTTACCACAGCCGGAAGGTCCAACCAGAACAACGAATTCCTTGTCAGCGATATCCAGGTTGAATTCCTGAACAGCCACAACGCCCTGCTCGGTAACCTGCAGCTTGGCCTTGTCTTCCTGGAGGTCCAGATACTGCTGATACAGTTCAGGATCCTTCTTCTTCAGTTTCTCAAGCTGACGTTCCTTCTTCTTGTTCTGCTTGATGTCGTCACCACTAAAGGGGTAGACTTTCTTGATGTTCTTCAGGGTTAATGTTGCCATACTTTTACAGCTCTAAACATACCGACTCCTCGCGTATGTTCTCACTATGGCCAAGCAAAATAGCCATAGCATTACGACAGGTCTCCACACTGCCGTACCGTGAGCCAAACGGTGTTTTTTTCCTCCTTTTTAGACACATGCCGCCTATTTTTCTGTGGAGTAGAACGCCATATGCCCGGATGGTACTATACTACCATAAAAATGCCCGTAGCGCAATAGTTTTTTCTTACAGTTTTTCCCTTATCTTTTTAGGCATTTTGACGATAATTTGTCTTCAGCTGCCAGTTTTCCTTCCCATCGCTGCACAGCGTGGTGCTGTAGCAGCTCTCCATAGCCCGGAGCATATAATCCACATCCTTTACACCGGCAGTTTCATAGCAGGAGTGCATTGCCAGCTGGGCGATGCCCACATCTGCCGTGGGCACGGAAATATGGGCCAGGGAAATATAACCCAGGGTAGAGCCGCCCGGCTTGTCCGCCCGGTTGTAATAGGTCTGCACCGGCACATCGGCATTTTCGCAGATCTTCCGGAAGATTGCTCCGGAAACACCGTCGGTGGTATATCTCTGGGCCGCATTGAATTTCAGCACCACACCCTGACCCAGTACCGGCGCATTGTTAGCATCGGCGTGTTCCGGATGATTGGGATGGATGGCGTGGGCATTGTCAGCAGAGACCATAAAGGACTGGCGCAGAAGCTGCTCCTTGGGCAAATTCAGACCGACGCAAATTCTGTGCACCACATCCTCCAGGAATGTGGAGTCCGCGCCCTGCACAGAGGAAGATCCCACCTCTTCACAGTCAAAGACGCACAAAACATTGACCGCATCGTTTTCTTCCGCCTGAATAAAACCGTTGGTGCAGCACCAGGCGCACAGCAGATCGTCCAAAGCCGCAGAAGAAATATACTCCTCCTCCACGCCCCAGATGCTTGCCTGCTGGCGGATATACAGATACAGATCATGACCCAAAACCTTACCACCGGCAGCCTGCTCCAAAAGGGTCTGCAGCTTGCCCTTTGCATCGGCGCTGCCTGCCAAAGGCAGGGTATCCACAGCCGGATTCCATTCGTAGCCTTCATTGGCCTTTCTGTTCATATGCACCGCCACATTGGGAATCAGCAGCAGATCCCGGTCAATATCCAAAAGACGGCTCTGTATACCCTTTTCCGTCTCCACCAGCACTCTTCCGGCAATGGACAAGGGTCTGTCCAGCCAGGGAGCGATCAGCATACCGCCGTACTTTTCCGTGGCCACCTGGGTGTATTTGCCGGAAAGCTCCCAGTTTTCCTTGATTTTAAAGGTCGGTCTGTCCGAATGGCTGGCGCTCATAATAAAGCCTGTGGGTGTTGTCTGGGGTACACGGAAGGCAATGATCGCGCTGCCGCCCCGGACTACATAATACTTGCCGCCGGCAGCAATGTTCCACTGCTGGGTTTCCGGCAGCGCCACATAGCCGGCCTGCGCCAATTTCTCCTGCAGTAACGCCACCGCGTGGTAGGTGCTGTGGGCTTGATTCAGGAATTCTTTCAACTGTTTCATCTTCATTCCTCCATAGAAGGGTGTTTTTACTGATTTTACATCATTTCCCACTCGCTGTCAATTCTGTCGCCGGTTTTGTTGCTCCGTTTTTTGTCCGTTTTGTTCGTTTTTTATCACTTTTTGTCGCATTTATGTAGGTTTTTGTCGAACGATTGTTTGCGTTTTTCCTTGCAAATTCAGCAGCATTATGCTAAATTATATTTGTCGCAACAAAAGTGGTGTCACCACTTGGTACTATAGGGGGATAGATTTTGAAAAGTCAGGAGAGGAAACTATGGACAATCGTACAACCGTAATCATCGCAGACAATACGGAGGAATTTTGCAGCAATTTGACTGCAGCACTGCAGCGCGGCGACGGATTTCAGGTTCTGGGGACAGCCAACGATGGCGAAAAGGCAATTCGTATGGTAACGGAGCGCAAGCCGGATGTGTTGGTTTTGGATCTGATGCTGGCCAAGCAGGATGGCTTGAGTGTTTTGAAGGCTATCTCCTCTATGGAAAGAAGACCTGCTATTTTAGCTACATCCCGGTTTGTAACCGACTATGTGGCATCGGCGGCAGCCAATTTGGGTGTTCGCTATTTGATGCTGAAGCCTTGTGATATGTCCGCTCTGGTGGAGCGGCTGGAGGAGATCCGGGGCAGTGAACGCCTGCAGCAGCCTGCCATTCAGCGCAGCGCCACCAGCATTGAATCTATGGTCACCGGCATCATTCACGAGATCGGTGTTCCGGCCCACATCAAGGGCTACCAATATCTCCGGGAGGCCATCATCATTGCCGTCAATGATATGGATGTGATCAATGCCATCACAAAAGTACTATACCCCCAGGTGGCCAAAACATTCCAGACAACTCCCAGCCGGGTAGAACGGGCCATCCGCCACGCCATTGAGGTAGCCTGGGACCGTGGCGATCTGGACACTTTGCAAAGATTTTTCGGGTACACGGTCAGCAATACGAAAGGTAAGCCTACCAATTCCGAATTCATCGCCCTCATTGCCGACAAGCTGCAGCTGCAGCTCAAAGGTGCCAAAACAGTACAGATGTAACACCTTGACAGACAGGCCCCATATTACTATAATTATTGGTATAAAGCAGACAGTCTTTTGCCTGAAATTATAGTAATATGGGGCTGTTTTTGCAGGAGGATTTTATGAACGAATTACAGAAGAAGATTGCAGATATCGGCGTTGTGCCGGTAATCAAGCTGACCAATCCCCAGCGGGATGCCAAGCCTTTGGCAGATGCCCTTTGCGCAGGCGGTATGCCCGTTGCAGAGGTTACCTTCCGGGCAGCCGGTGCCGCAGAAGCTATTAAAATTATGGCCGATTCCCATCCGGAAATGCTGGTGGGCGCAGGTACTGTGCTGACTACCGAGCAGGTTGACGCAGCGGTGGAAGCCGGCGCTACCTTTATCGTGACTCCCGGTCTGGACATCGAGATCGTTAAGTACTGCCAGGAAAAGGGCGTTACCATTTTCCCCGGCTGCACCACCCCCACCGATTACCACGCTGCCTACAAGCTGGGTCTGGAAGTGCTGAAGTTCTTCCCTGCCGAGCAGTCCGGCGGTCTGGATAAGATCAAGGCAATGGCCGCTCCGTTTCCTATGTTCAAGGTGATGCCCACCGGCGGTATCAGCCTGAAAAATCTGGCCACTTATGCAGCAAATCCCACCATCTGCGCCTGCGGCGGCAGCTATATGGTCACCGCTGACCTGATCGAGAACAACAAGTGGGATGAGATCACCGAGCTTTGCAAAAAGTCTGTGCAGATCGTGAAGGAGGCAAGAAAATAATGGCAAATAACGAAAACATCCAGGAGCAGCAGGATAACATCATCACTTTCGTGGACGAAAACGGCGAGGAAGTTACCTTTGAGTATATGGACTGCATTGAGTACCAGGGCAAAGAATACCTGGCGCTGCTACCCACCGAAGAAGACAGCAACGAGGTGGTGATCCTGGAGATCGAACCGGTGGATGAGGAAAATGAAAATTACCTCTCCGTGGAAGACGAGGACACCTTGCAGGCGGTCTACCAGATCTTCAAGGAAAACTTCAAAGACATTCTTACTTTTGAGGACTGATAATAAAACCCCGGAACGCTTGTTCCGGGGTTTTTCTTATTGTTCAAAGTTCTTGCAGCCGGTACAGTTGCCGTGGGGCTTCATCTGCAGCTCCTGGGTCTTCATACTGACCGTGGTGCAAGGAGGCACAGACTTGGTAATAAAGGCACTGGCCCCAATGACACAGCCCTGGCCAATCACCGTTTCGCCACCCAAAATAGAGGCATTGGCATAGATGGTAACATTGTCCTCGATGGTAGGATGCCGACGCTTGCCGCGAAGATTCTGGCCGCCACGGGTGGAAAGACCGCCCAAAGTAACGCCCTGATAGACCTTCACATTCTGGCCGATGATGGTGGTCTCACCAATGACGATGCCTGTGCCGTGGTCAATGAAGAAATACTGACCGATGGTCGCGCCGGGGTGAATATCAATACCGGTAATGCTATGGGCATATTCGGTCATAATTCTGGGAATCATAGGCACATTCAGCGCATACAACTCGTGGGCCAAACGATACACGGTAATGGCAAACAGACCGGGGTATGAGAAGATCACCTCCGCCATACTGGTGGCTGCCGGGTCTCCGTCGTAAGCGGCCTGCAGGTCCGTCTGAACCACTGACCGAATCTGGGGAATCTTACGCAAGAAACTCAAGCAAATTTCCCGGGCATCTTCCTCGGTCTTACCGCTGTCCTGAATGACCAGCTCGATCTGGCGGCTCAAATTGAACATGACATCCTCAATGAGGGTGGACAGGGTGTGCTTTGCATTATAAATGCGATAGGTCTTATCCCGGAAATAACCGGGGAACAAGATCCTGCGCAGCTTTTCAATCGTATCAATGATCACATCTTTATCCGGCTGGCGGAAGGATTCCATACGGTCGATCTCCCGGCCCGTCTGATAATCCTGCAGGATGGTATCTACCACGCCTTCAATCTGTTTTTCGATTGCGGACATAGTCATCTCCCCTTTCATAACGGAGTTATACCATAAATGGCAATTAAAGTCAACGGTTGACAAACCACAGCCGTCAGAGATATAATTTTATCAATTCCTTTTGGAGGTGTCCTGTATGGGAAAAATCTATACATCTGTTGACCAGCTGGTGGGAAAGACCCCCTTGCTGGCCCTTGAAAATATTGCAGCGAAGCAAAAGCTCTCTGCTAAAATCCTGGCAAAGCTGGAGTTTTTCAACCCTGCCGGCTCTGTTAAGGACCGCGTGGCCCTTTCCATGATATGCGACGCAGAGGAAAAAGGCCTGCTCCCCCCCGGTGGCACGATCATTGAGCCTACCTCCGGCAATACCGGTATCGGCTTGGCTGCCATTGCTGCTGCCAGAGGTTACAAGGCCATCATTGTTATGCCGGATACTATGAGTATTGAGCGCAGACAAGTGATCGCCGCCTACGGCGCCCAGATCATTCTCACCGAAGGTGCAAAGGGTATGCAGGGTGCTGTGGACAAGGCAGTGCAGCTGCAAAAAGAGATCCCAGGCAGCATCATTGCCGGTCAGTTCGAAAACCCTGCCAATCCTGCCGCCCACAAGGCCTCCACAGGCCCGGAAATTTGGGACGACACCGACGGTGATGTAGATGTTTTCGTTGCCGGTGCAGGCACCGGCGGCACGTTGACCGGTGTTGGCAGCTACCTGAAAGAAAAAAATCCCAAGGTGTCTGTTGTGGCCGTAGAGCCGGCCGGCTCTCCCCTGCTTTCCAAGGGTCTTACCGGCAGCCACAACCTCCAGGGCATCGGCGCAAACTTCATTCCTGCCGTTCTGGATACCGACATCTATGACGAGGTATTTCCGGTCACCGAGGAGCAAGCCTACGCCGCCGGACGGCTGCTGAGCCAAACAGAGGGCATCCTGGCAGGCATTTCCTCCGGTGCTGCCCTGCACGCAGCGATGGAGCTGGCCAAGCGCCCGGAAAACGCAGGCAAGACCATTGTGGTACTCCTGCCGGACACCGGCAACCGCTATCTGTCCACACCTATGTTTGAATAAAAAATACTCCCGAAATTCTTCTGAATTTCGGGAGTATTTTGTTTGCGTTATTCTTCCAAACGGGAAATGCTTGCGCCCAGAGCGGTAAGCTTTTCCACAATGTGCTCGTAGCCGCGCTCCACAAAGTGGACATTGCGCAACAGGGTCGTTCCCGTTGCCGCCAGACCGGCAATGATCAGTGCCGCGCCGGCCCGCAAGTCGTGGGCAGAAACATCTGCACCGTGCAGACTCTCTCTGCCGGTAACCAATGCCGTCTTTCCGTTGATCAAAATATCTGCGCCCATCTCCTGCAGCTCTGTGCAGTAACCGAAGAAACGGGTCTCATACACATTTTCTGTCAAGCGGCTGACACCTTCAGCCACAGCCATACACACACAGATCTGCGCCTGCATATCTGTGGGGAAGCCGGGATAGGGACTGGTTTTCACCGTCGTGCCGTGGAGTCTTCCATCAGAGCGGATCCGGATCGCATCATCGTAATCGTTGATTTTGACGCCCATTTCCTGCAGCTTGGAGGTAATACACTCCATATGCTTGGGAATGACATTTTTTACCAACACATTACCGCCTGCAGCGGCCACCGCAGCCAAATATGTACCGGCTTCGATCTGGTCGGGAATAATGGCATAAGAGCCGCCGTGAAGCTGCTCCACGCCCCTAACTTTAATGGTATCTGTACCGGCGCCGGAGATTCTGGCGCCCATAGTGTTGAGGAAGTTGGCAAGGTCAACGATGTGCGGTTCTTTTGCCGCATTTTCGATCACCGTCTGGCCGGGAGCCAATGTTGCTGCCAGAATGATGTTCACAGTAGCGCCAACGCTGACCACGTCCAGGCTGACGCGTCTACCGCAAAGGCCATTTTCATCCGTCGTCAGGTTTACATAATCTTCCGTTTCCTCGACCTTTGCGCCCAAAGCACGGAAGCCCTTAATATGCTGGTCAATGGGCCGGGATGCAAAGTTACAGCCACCGGGCAGCGCCACATGGGCTTTGCCAAACCGGCTGAGCAGTGCGCCCATCAGATAATAGCTGGCGCGCATCTGGCAAACCAGTTCCGGCTTCGGTTGTGTACTTGTAATATTTGTACAGTCCAGCACGAATGTGCCAGGTGCTTCTTCTGTAATTTCCGCGCCGATGTCCTTCAGAATGTCCAGCAGAATATGCACATCGGAGATATCCGGTACATTTTCCACCCGGCACTTGCCGGAGACCAGAACCGCGGCCGGCAGGATGGCAACCGCAGCGTTTTTCGCGCCGCTGATGGTAACCTCACCCTGCAAGGGCGTACCGCCCTTAATTTCATATATAGCCAAGGAAGTTCCTCCCTGCGAATTATTCAAAATTACCAAAAGGGATTATACCACATTTTTCTACTTATGTAAAGAATAAAATTCCTTCCCTTATCGCCGCAAACCCTTTGGATAATGGTTTTTCAGAACATTTCCGTCCCCTTTTCCCCAGCCGATGCCAAAGCCGTCGACAGTGACCAAACACCAACCTTTTTTGTCGGTGGGAATGGTCTCACCGTGGAGATATTTTTGGATTTCCACCGAATCGGCAGAAATGTTATGGACATTCCTGCCCTTTTTCAGCCACAAAGCCAATGCGTGGGCCGGTTCAAACCGGTCTTTTTTCACCTCACCCAGCTCCAGACCGGGGCGCAGGACCTTGATACCCTGAATATCCGGCATTTGTGCCGGGGCCCAGTATAGGCTCTGTCCAAAGGAAATTGCTTTTCCTGCGGGCAGTTCTATGTCAAAGTCCTTGGCAAATTCCGTCCACTGCTTGGGAAGCTTATCCCCTTTTTCAGGCATTTCATCATATTCCGGTGTGCCAGCCTTTCGCAGCACTGCCGCAAAGTGGCCCTCTCCCAGCAGCTTGTGAGGCCACAGCCGGAAGGAGCCCTTTTCCCCGGGCGTAAACCAGGGCGCAGACACCGTTTCCGGTGCAAATTCCGGATGGTTTTCCAAAAAGTGCGTCACCGTTTCCTCGTTTTCCTCCGGCGCAAAGGTACAGGTGGAATACACCAGCCGTCCACCGGGTTTTACCAACGCAGCCGCGCTTTGCAGGATCTCCCTCTGCCGCCGGGCGCACATGGAAACCGTTTCCAAACTCCAATCCGTTACCGCCGCTTCTTCCTTGCGAAACATACCTTCCCCGGAGCAAGGAGCATCGACCAAAACCTTGTCAAAAAGGCCTTCGTATTTTTCCGCCAGCTTCTGGGGGTGTTCGTTACACACCAGCGCATTGGCAACACCCAACCGCTCAATGTTGCGGCTGAGGATCTTTGCCCGCTTGGGGTTGATCTCGTTACACAGCAAAAAGCCCTGACCTGCCATACGGCCTGCAATTTGGGTAGTCTTGCCACCGGGGGCGGCGCACAGGTCGCAGACCAGCTCTCCCGGTTGGGGGGCCAACAGCGTAACCGGGGCCATTGCGCTGGCTTCCTGTAAATAGTATACGCCTGCTTCGTGGTAAGGGTGTAGGCCGGGTCTGGCATCCGGGTCGTAATAATAGCCACAAGGCTCCCAGGGCACTTGTTCCATCACAAAAGGCAGCTGGGGCTGCTCCCCTTTCAGCGGATTAAAGCGCAGCGCAACCGCTCTGGGCCGCTCCAAACTTTCCAGGAAGGCATCATACTGCTCTCCCAGTTGCTGTTGTATTCTGTTTAGAAAATCTGCAGGAAGCATACCGTTCTCCTCTTTGTGTTTTTCTTATCATATCATAAAAGCAGCGTCTAGTAAATAAGAAAGCGGCACAGACTTTCGTCTGTGCCGCCGGTAGATTGGATTATTCTTCTTCCTTCTTGGCCTCGTCGATGATCTTCTGCTGGTTGACCTTCGGCACTTCCTCATAACGGACGAATTCCATTGTGAAGGAGCCTCTTGCCTGGGTCATAGCACGCAGGTCAATGGCGTAGCTGCTCATTTCAGCCATGGGAACTTCTGCCTCAACAACGGTGTTGCCGTCAGCATCGGGAGTCATACCCAGAGGACGGCCGCGGCGCTTGCTCAAATCGCCCATAACATCGCCAACATAGCTTTCCGGCACGGTAACTGCCAGTGCGCCGATGGGCTCCAGCAAGGTGGGAGCGGCGTTGGGCATAGCTTCCTTGAAGGCCAAGATAGCGGCCAGCTTAAATGCCATTTCGTTGGAGTCAACGGGGTGGTAAGAGCCATCGTACAGAACGGCCTTCAGACCAACCATGGGGTAGCCTGCCAGAGGACCCTTCTGAACAGCTTCCTGAATACCCTTTTCAACGGCGGGATAGAAGTTCTTGGGAACGGAGCCACCGAAGACTTCCTCGGCGAAGATCATCTCATCCTGCTCCTCCTGGGGCTCAAAGCGGACCCAAACATCACCGAACTGGCCGGAGCCGCCGGTCTGCTTCTTATGACGGCCGTGGGCCTGGACAGTCTTCTTGATCTTTTCACGGTAAGCAACCTTTGCGGGGCTGAGAACAGCTTCCACGCTGAAGCGGCTCTTCAGCTTTGCAACCAGAACATCCAGCTGCTGATCGCCGGTGCCGGAGATAACCAGCTGCTTGGTCTCGGCATTGTTGACCAGGCTGAAGGAGGGATCTTCTTCGTTCAGACGGTTCAAACCGGCTGCGACCTTTTCTTCCTGACCCTTGGTCTTGGGGGCAATGGCCATAGAGTAGCAAGCAGGTGCATAAGGCAGGCCCTTCAGGCTAACCACCTTGCGGCTGTCGCAAAGGGTATCGCCGGTCTTAACCTTATCCATCTTGCCGATGGCGCCGATGTCACCGCAGGACAGCTCCTTGATTTCGCTGGCCTTCTTACCGCACATGCTGTACAGACGGCCCAGCTTTTCGGTCTCACCGGTACGGGCGTTGATCAGCGGAGTGTCGGAGGTGATGGTGCCGGAGAGGACCTTCACGAAGGAGTACTTGCCGTACTGGTCGGAAACGGTCTTCCAAACGAAAGCGGAGGGAACGCCACCGGGAGAAACCACGAACTCTTCCACTTCGCCGTCGGCGGTGGTAGCCTTGTGGTAGTTGCCTTCGATGGGGTTGGGGAACAGGTCGATGATATGGTCCATCAGCATCAGGCTGCCCAGGCAGTTGACGCCGGAGCCGCACAGAACGGGGAACAGGCTCAGGTCCTTAACGCCCTGGTGCATACCCTTGATCATCTCAGCGTAGGTGAAGGGCTCTTCTGCGAAGAACTTATCCATCATTTCTTCGCTGGTTTCAGCAACGGATTCCTTCAGAGCTTCGTTGAATTCTTCGATAACGTCTTCCTTGCCTTCGGGAATTTCGATTTCAACGCGCTTCAGGTTGTGCATTTCGTATGCACGCTTGTTCAGAACGTCCATCAGACCGGT
>JAGBVD010000032.1 GCA_017630495.1 Oscillospiraceae bacterium | reverse complement strand
GAAAAGAGAAAATCTGCACCGGGCAAAGAGGGAAAGCTTGGTGTTGAGGGAATGACTGCACAGGTCGTTTTGGATAGTCTTCGCAGAGCCGGAGCGACCATGGATGAGGGTGTAACTGTAGCCAATAGTCAGTATCTGACAAAGACCGATATGTTCTTTATGGGACTGTCTGGCGGCCCTGATAGCAAGAACAAACGCAAGCAATTACAAAAGAAACTGGATTTGCCGGAGCATTTAAGCAGTAATGCTTTGCTGGAAGTTCTGAATCTACTTTATTCTAAAGAGGATATTTACAGATTGGTGGATGCTCTGTAAAACGGAGAACAAATATGGTGGATATATCTGTCAAAAATTTAACAAAGTTCTTCGTTATTGGAGAAAACCTTCTGGAAGACTTAAGCTTTGAGATTCAAGAAGGGGAATGCGTCGCCATTTTGGGACGAAACGGCTGTGGCAAAACCACACTGTTTAACATTCTTACCGGACAAATGGATTATGATGCCGGGGAAGTCTATATAAATCCCAATAAAAAGATGGGACTGATCTCACAGATTCCCCGTTTCTCGGAAGGATATACGGTAGAAGACGTTCTGCGCAGCGCGTATGCACCACTGATGGCAATGCGTAAGAAAATGGAGCAGCTGGAAACGGAAATGGCTACCAATGCGGACAAAGACCTGCTTCGCCAGTATGATTCGCTGTCCAACCGCTTTCAATCCGGCGGTGGCTATGATATGGATGTGCAGGTGGACAAGATCAGCAACGGTCTGGGAATTACGCTGCAGCAGCGCGCCCAGGAATTTGCCAGTCTTTCCGGCGGTGAAAAGACACGGGTGAATCTTGCCAGACTGCTTTTGGAGCAGACAGATATTTTACTTTTGGATGAGCCTACGAACCATCTGGATCTGAAAAATGTGATCTGGCTAGAGGAGTATATCAATTCCTTTAAGGGTACGGTTTTGACCATTTCCCACGACCGATACTTTTTAGACAGAGTGGCGGACCGCGTAATTGAAATCGTGGACGGTCACGGTGAATTTTACTCCGGAAACTATTCATTCTATATTGAGGAAAAACAAGCCCGTTTTAATTTGCAGCTGAAGCAATATGAGCAGGAACAGGCAAAGCTGAAACAGCTAGGGTATACTGTCGAGAGAATGAAAGGGTGGGGCATCAACAACCGCACTTTATATCGTCGGGCCATGTCTATCCAGCACCGTATGGAGCGGATCAAAAAGACCGAGAAACCCAAGACGGAAAAGACGATGAAGGCCACCTTTGCCCAAAAGGATTTTTCCGGCGATGTGGTACTGCAGACCCGAAATGTTAGCAAAAGCTTTGAAGCCAGAACACTGTTTTCTGATGTGGAATTGAAGGTGGAAGGCGGTGAACGCATTGCCCTTTTAGGAGATAACGGCACCGGTAAATCCACATTCATAAAATGCTTGCTGGGTGAGGAAACCTGTACCGGTAAGATTCAGTTTGGACCTGCGGTAAAGTGGGGATACCTGCCCCAAATTATTCGTTTTGATCATCCGGAACGTACCCTTTATGACACAATGCTCTACGAAAAGAACTGTAGTCCTCAGACGGCCAGAGACCGCCTCGGCGCCTTTTTATTTCAGGGGGAGGATGTGTTCAAGAAGGTAGGGGAATTGTCCGGAGGAGAGCAATCTCGCCTTCGACTGTGTATGCTGATGGATGAGAAGATTAATCTTCTGATATTAGACGAGCCTACAAACCATTTGGACATTGCTTCCCGGGAATGGATCGAAGCGGCCATTGAAGAATTTGAAGGCGTTTTGATTTTTGTTTCTCACGATCGATATTTTATCGAGAAATTTGCTGAACGCATCTGGCTTTTGGAAGACGGAAGAATTCAGGATTACAAGTGCGGATATAATAAATACTGCAGCATTTTGCAGCACCAGGCAGCGCAGAAGGAAACAGTAGCTACTGCACCGAAGGAGAAAAAAGAAAAGCCTAAGGGTGGCACAAAGGAATCGGACAAGCTGGTGCGCCGGTTGGAAAGAGAAATAGAAAAGCAGGAGCAATACATTTCCCAGCTGGATAAGGATATGGAGGCTGCGGCGGCAGACTACCAGGAATTAACCAGAGTTCTTGCGGAAAAAGAATCGGCGGAGGCAAAGCTTTTGGAGCTGATGGAGCAGTGGGAAGCTGCCCAAAGTTAAGTTAGATAACACAAAGGAGTGTATGAATTATGAGTTCTTGTAGCGGAAATTGTTCGACCTGCGGAAGCGACTGTGCGGACCGCAAGGCCGAAAGCCTGCTGGCACAGTTAAATCCCAAGGCCAGTGTAAAAAAGGTGATCGCTGTTGTGTCCGGTAAGGGTGGTGTCGGTAAGTCTACCGTTACCTCTATGCTGGCGGTTGCAATGTCCCGAAAGGGCAAGCGCGTGGCTGTGCTGGACGCGGACATTACCGGTCCTTCTGCACCAACAGCTTTTGGTGTTACCGAATGCCAGGGAGCAACGGAAGATGGCTTGTACCCGGCTTTAACAACCACCGGCATTCAGGTGATGTCCATCAATTTATTACTGGACAATAACACCGATCCCGTTGTTTGGCGCGGCCCGGTGATTGCCGGTGCTGTCAAGCAGTTCTGGACAGATGTGATCTGGGAAGATGTGGACTATATGTTCGTGGATATGCCTCCCGGAACCGGTGATGTGCCGTTGACAGTATTCCAGAGCCTGCCCGTTGATGGAATTGTGATTGTGACAAGTCCCCAGGATTTGGTGTCTATGATTGTTGCAAAGGCTGTAAAAATGGCCAATATGATGCACATTCCGGTGCTTGGCTTTGTAGAGAATTATAGCTATCTGGAATGCCCTGACTGCGGAAAGAAGATTAATGTTTTCGGTGAGAGCCGCTTGGAGGAGGTTGCGGAAGCCTTTAATCTGCCGATTTTGGCAAGACTCCCCATTGATCCGATGGTTGCCCAAAGCTACGATAGCGGCCTGATGGAAACGGTGAAGACTGACCGTATGGAAGAAGTCCTGAAGGTTATTGAGAATATGGAATAAGAAAAAAGCGTGTTGCCCAAGGGCAGCACGCTTTTTTTGATTAAAAAACTTTATAAACTATATACCAAAGAATAATTAAAAGAATTCCAAAGGGGATATAGGCCAGAAGGGCGGCACTGGCAATGGAGATCGCGGTTACACCGAGATAGCTTAAACCGTATATGAGTCCGGCAAGGATTGCCGTTGTGAGAACCGATCTGGTAATTTGCTTGCCGATAATTGTTGCAAAGAAAAAGGTATACAGTCCGCCAATAATGGGATTGATGGTTGTCAGTGCAGCACCAACTACAAGCTTGAGTGCGCCGGTGAGCAGCAACAGCACCAGCAGACCCAGCAAAATTACCGGCGCATAGATCAGTATTCCTTCCGGCAAATATTTTGCAAGCAGTCCCACGACGATCAAATGCATCAAATAACCCACAGCAACCGTTAGCACGCGGAATAGTAACCAACTGAATATGTTCTTGCCCTTGGGCATCCATCCGTCTGCCAGGTTAACAAGGAAGGAGAGAATGATCATATTCAGCAGTTCAGAGCAAATACTCGTGTAGTGCGCTCCTTGAAAAGCAAAAAGATGCATTGTATCTCCGTAAATTTGCACAAGGGGCAGCGGAGCAATGAAACGGCTTAAATCCATGCCGCCCATACGCAGAAGGACGGAAATGGTGTAAATGAACAGAATTCCGATTGCAGAAGAAACAGCATTATTCAGCACAGAGCGTTTGCCAAAGACAAAACGACCAAATGCGCCCAGTAAAAGTGTTCCCAGGAGCAACACTCCGGCAGTAATTCCAATTTGGTACAGGTCCAAATCAAGAGATTGCAGGTAGGAGATGATTTCTTCCATAAATACCTCCTTTCAGGTGAACAAAACAGCCGCCATTGCTGGCGGCTGTTATCTGTGTAAGAAGTAAGATTACTTCATCTCTGCGTCTGCGCCAGCTTCCTTCAGCTCGGCAACCATCTTCTCGGCATCTTCCTTGGAGACAGCTTCCTTCAGAGTCTTGGGGCAGTTGTCGACCAGATCCTTTGCGTCCTTCAGGCCCAGGCCGGTAACAGCGCGGACAACCTTGATGACGTTCAGCTTGGAGTCGCCGGCAGCCTTCAGGATGACGTCGAACTCGGTCTTCTCTTCAGCAGCCTCAGCAGCAGCACCAGCAGCGGGAGCAGCGACAGCAGCGGCAGCGGCGGAAACGCCAAAAACTTCTTCCAGAGTGTGAACCAGCTCGGACAGCTCCAGAACGGTCAGACCCTTTACTTCCTCAACGAGAGCAGTGACTTTTTCACTAGCCATTGTAAATTCCTCCTAAAATAAAAAGTTAATTTTGTGTGTTTGTAAACGGACGATTAAGCTTCGGTGGACTCAGCGGGAGTCTCCTCAGCGGGTGCTTCAGCAACAGCTTCAGCGGGGGTCTCAGCAGCTTCAGCAGCAGCAGGCATTGCAGCGCCGCCTTCTACATTGATCCGGATCTGATCCAGAACGAATGCCAAGCTGGAGATAGGTGCCAGGAAAGTACCAAGAACCTGAGCAACCAGTGCGTTTTTGCTGGGCAGTTCGCCAAAGCCGCTCAGCTGCTGTGCAGACAGAACGCTACCTTCAACGATGCCACCCTTAATCTGCAGGGGGAGCTTGTTCTTCTTGGCGAATTCGCACACGACGCGAGCCGGAGCGATGGGATCGCCGGTGGTGCTGGCCATAGCGGTGGTACCGTTGAGAACCTCATCGAAATCGTAGCCGATTTCCTTCGCAGCAAAACGAGTAAGAGTATTCTTAACAACAGTGTACTCAACACCAGCATCACGGAACTGCTTCCGCAGATCGGTATCCTGAGCGACGTTGATACCCTTGTAATCCACAAAGACAACGGAAGTAGCTTCCTTCATCTTGCCGGACAGGGCTTCAACAACAGCCTTTTTGCTCTCAAGAACCTTTGCGTTGGGCATGTGTTTCACCTCCGAAAAAAAATGTCTTCCTGCCAAAAGACAGGAAGACACGCAGAATAATCATATCAGCGCACCTCGGCAGGATTTACGGACTAGCCACCTGCTGTCTCTGGCAACTCGTATATACTACCAGTATTTTCTGTAAAAGTCAAGCTTTTTTTGCAAAATATTATTGAGAATCCAGTTGATTTTCCAAAGAAGTTACCTTTTTTGATAATTCTGTCAGCTTTCTTGTGTTGGATTCATATTCCAGGTTTAGCTGCAGGGCCAAATCCCGCAGACCCGCGGTTAAAAGAATCGATATAAGTGTGGCCGTTACCAGATAGGCTACGATCATAATATATACAGCAAAACTAATGGGCAGACTGGAAACGTAAAGAATACACAATAACAGCGCCAATGCATTCAAACTAACAAGCATGATGCAAATAGATGAAAGAAGCTTTGGTTTTGTATACATAATAATACCTCTCTGAAGTTTTTCTAAATTATATATTTATATGGCGTATGTGTCAAGGTATTCGCGTGTGTTATTGAATTATCTTTACAAATTGATTTGTGTTTGATATAATCAAATTAGGATATAAGGTATGCGTTTGGAAAGGTGTGATATTATGAAAATAGATTATCGACATGGCGCTCCTTTTTTTGAAAGTCCCGGTTCTTTTAACGAACTGAAAATGAATGCACGGGAACGGGGAAATTGGTTTGCCTTTAAAGAGGATGTGGATTTAAATGCAACAGAACCTGAACAATTGCTTAAAAATAAAAAAGTCGAAAAAATCAAAAAGGTGATTAAGATCGTCCTTGCGGTGATTGGATTTGCAATTGTTGTTTATTTTGGCTATCTTTTTTTCCGGGAATGGTATCGATAATAAAAAAGCCTGAAGCCGTTTGGCTTCAGGCTTTTTTTACATTCATTAAGCGTACTTGGTGGTGTTAACCTTAACGCTGGGACCCAGATTTAGTGCATAATTTTATCTTTACAATTATGCCTGCTTTTGATAAAATGATTATGAAGACCGAAAGAAAGGAGCAATTACTATGGGTATTCCAAAAGGTTTTCCGGATCATCCTTGGCAGCAGCGAATGAAGCAGGGACATTGGTTTGCGCCGGTTGAGAAGATCGACTTGAATGTGACTGATGTTGAACTGAAACGTCAAAGTGAAAGAGCCAGAAAAGTTAAGAAAATTATTAAGATCGTACTGATCTTGCTTGGGGTTGCTGCTTTCTTTGTGGCCGGTTACTATTTCTACAAGGGTTTTCTGTAAGCGGATACCGGTAAGCTTAAGAATTTGTTGGATATATTATAAAAACACTTGAATCAATGATTGAAAGGAGGCTATGTTATGAAATACCAACAGAAATTTAGTGTGCCGATGGATGGCCTCGATCCCAGAGTGCGGAAAACCGCAGCCCTTGAACGGGGCGATTGGTTTGCGCCTGTTGGTCCCGGGCCGAAGGAAGGAAAAGATCCGACGATCCAGGACTTTGGCACCAAAACGCATAAGACGAAAAAGGTGATCAAGACGATTTTACTGGTCATTGGCATAGCCATCTTTCTTGTGTTGGGCTATTACTTTGTTAGAGAGTTCTTCGAACCGAATTTTTACAACTACAAGATTTATTAAGGTATTTAAAAGCGCCTGAAGCCGTTTGGCTTCAGGCGCTTTTTACAGTTCATTAAGCGTACTTGGTGGTGTTAACCTTAACGCTGGGGCCCATAGTGGAAACAACTGCGCAGGAGCGGATATACTGACCCTTTGCTGCAGCGGGCTTTGCCTTAACAACAGCAGTCATCAGAGTGTCCATGTTCTCCAGCAGCTTTTCAGCACCGAAGGAAACCTTGCCAATGGGGCAGTGGATGATGTTGGTCTTGTCCAAACGGTACTCAACCTTACCAGCCTTGATTTCCTGAACAGCAGCGCCAACGTTGGGAGTAACAGTGCCAGCCTTGGGGGAGGGCATCAAGCCCTTGGGGCCCAAAACCTTACCCAGACGGCCAACCAGGCCCATCATGTCGGGGGAAGCAACGACAACGTCGAAGTCAAACCAGTTTTCCTTGGTGATCTTCTCAACCAGCTCCATGCCGCCAACATAGTCAGCGCCTGCAGCCTGAGCTTCCTCAACCTTTGCGTCCTTTGCAAAGACCAGAACGCGGCGAACCTTACCGGTACCGTTGGGCAGAACAACTGCGCCACGAACCTGCTGGTCAGCGTGACGGGAGTCAACACCTAACTTGATGTGCAGCTCGACGGTCTCGTCGAACTTAGCAGCAGCGCCCTTAACAACCAGGTCCAGGGCCTCTGCGGGATCATACTGAACAGAGCGATCAATCAGTTTTGCGCTCTCTTTATACTTTTTACCTCTAAACACTTATTATTTCCTCCTTAAAGTGGTGATGCGGAAAAATCCTCCCACATTTCCGGACGTTCTCCGGACAGAAAAGTTAATTAGTCAACAACAGTAACGCCCATGGAGCGGCAAGTGCCGGCAACCTGACGTTCAGCAGCCTCGAGAGAATTGACATTCAGATCGGGCATCTTGGTCTTAGCAATCTCAGTAATCTGAGCACGGGTGATTTGACCAACCTTGGTCTTGTTGGGAACACCGGAGCCCTTCTCCAGACCGATTGCCTTCAAAACCAGCAGGGGAGTCGGAGGGGTCTTAGTAATAAAGGTGAAGCTGCGGTCTGCATAAACAGTGATGACTACGGGGATCTTGTAGCCTTCCATGTTCTGAGTACGAGCGTTGAACTCCTTGATGAAAGCAGCGATGTTAACGCCGTGCTGACCCAGAGCAGGACCAACAGGGGGGGATGCGGTAGCCTTAGCGGCATTGATTTGCAGTTTGATAATGCCAGTAACTTTCTGTGCCATGATAAGCACCTCCTGAATATAATGTGGTAATATGCGCTTTGCGCATTTCTTGCGGGGTATTTACCCCTCCCACCGTTTCCACCGGATTGACCGGTGATGCAATTACGGGGTTGTAACTTCTACCTGATCGAGCTCAAACTCGACGGAAGTTTCGCGGCCAAACATGGTAACGACCACGCTGACGCTGTTTTTGTCAACATCGATGGATTCCACAACACCGGTGAAGGAGCTGAAAGGACCATCCAGAATGTTAACGGTATCGCCAACATTGTAATTGACGATGATCTCGCGCTTCTCGACACCCATTGCGTAGACCTCGTCATCGGTCAGGGGAATGGGGTCTTCCACGGATGCACCGACGAAGCCGGAGACTCCGCGGATGCTTTTGATTGCATGCCAGGTGTTATCGCTGTAAACCATCTTAACAAACACATAACCGGGATAGAGCTTGCGCTCGTAAGTCTTGCTTACGCCGGAATCTGTGATTTCAGTAACAGTTTCCATAGGGATGGAGATGGCCAGGACCTGATCTTCCAGGCCGCGGCTTTGAACTGTCTTTTCGATGGTGGCTTTTACAGTGTTCTCATAACTGGAATAGGTATGGACAACATACCACTTTGCAGCTTCAGCCATAATTCGCACCTCTTATTTGAAGAGGTTGATCAGACCGTCGATGCCTACTCGAGCAACAAAGTCGAACAGCCAAATGAAAACGCCGACAACGAGAACGCAAGCGATGACAATCAGTGTGTTCTTCAGAACCTGCTGGGGAGTGGACCAGACGACCTTCTTCAGCTCACTGTGAAGCTCGCGGAAGTATCTGGCGATGGAACCGAAGAACCGCTTGAACAAATTCTGCTTTTTGACTTCTGCCATTGTTGCGGCCTCCTTACTTAGTCTCGTTGTGAATGGTGTGCTTCTTGCAGAATCTGCAATACTTCTTCATTTCGAGACGGTCGGGATCGTTCTTCTTGTTTTTCATGGAATCGTAGTTTCTTTGCTTGCACTCAGAGCATCTCAAAGTGACTTTAACGCGCATAACGGCACCTCCTTAAATTGCCTCCCTGTATCACCCCGGCTAGGAAAAATTTAGTAAGTGGCCAACTACAATAGCCACTCCGAGGCTGAAAAAGGCGCACAAAAAAAGCCCTTTTTCACAGGTAGATACATTCTACCACAGGGAATTTGCTAAGTCAACAATTTTTTTCTTTATTTTTCCTGGTTTTCTTGTTATAATGGAGCAAAATGAAAACAATAGGAAAGGGAAACGAAATTTATGCGTGTTATGGGTATTGATTACGGCGATGCACGGACCGGAATTGCTGTTTCGGACCTGCTTTGCAGCATTGTTGGAAACACCTGTGTGGTCCCCAGCAGAAATACAGAGAAGGCTTTGGCGGACATTCAAAGAATCGTGAAAGAGCAAGGTGTTGAAGAAATCGTGGTTGGTCTGCCGAAAAATATGGACGGCACAGAAGGTGCGAGAGCAGAGCTTTGCCGCGATTTTGCCAAGCGAGTTGAGGAAATTACAGGTGTTCCGGTTGTTATGTGGGACGAGCGCCGGACGACGGTGGAGGCGCATAATATCTTATCTGAGCACAACTATCACGGAAAGAAACGAAAGAATACCGTAGACGCCGTAGCCGCCTCCCTGATTTTGGAAGGATATCTGACATTCCGTAAAACGAAAAGCCAATAAAAAAGCTGCCGGAATTCATCCCGGCAGCTTTATTTTTTTCTTTTGGATCGATACAAGAGTTCTCTTGTACCGGTAATCAGCAGTAAAAAACCAAATAGTTTCTTTAAAAGGCTGATATCCAGCTGCTTGCTGATCAGCGAGAAAATCGCCGCGCCGATACAGCCGGCAAAAATTGCCGGCAGGATTCTTTTGAAATCCAGCGCGCCTTGCTTCCAGCGAAATACCGAAGAAACAATTGCACAGGGGATGAAGAATAAAAGGTTGATGCTGCGTGCAATGCTTTGGTCTGTATTTATGACCAGTGTCAGCCATAATATCAGCAGAGTGCCACCACCGACACCCAGTCCGGCCAGGAAGCCTAAAACAGTGCCGATTATAATCACCACAGGAAAGCTCTCTAGCATAAATATCGGATACCTCCCCATATGATCAATGCGCCTAACAATCTGTGCAGCCAGATGGTGGGGATCTTCTTGCCAAAAAATCCGGCCAAGATGCCACCGATTCCGCTACCGAAAAGATAGGGGAGTGCAGTTTTCAAGAGATCGAAGGATGGTTGTATGGTGATTAACAGTGATACCAGGCAAATCGGCAATATGATGCTGACAGAGGTTGGAAAAACGGAATCGTCATTTATATCTGTCAGCGCAGTCAACAGAGGCACCAATACCATACCGCCGCCGGCACCGAATAATCCGTTGACGCAACCGGCAATAAACCCGGCAAGAATGATACCCACATGCTTTTTTACTTGCAAGAATGAACACTCCTTTGGGGGAATTATTCCCCGAAAGAATGTTTTTATGCAAAGAAACCCCCTGCCGCTAGGGCAGGGGGTGTTATGCTTAACCGGAGATGGTCAAATCCAGCTGGAGTTTGGAAATATCAGATTGCTGGGCTTTTGTTGCCTTGATCAGGCCTTCGACCCATTCAGTATGCTCGGCATGACGCAGCTCCTCGGAGATCATGTAATCCCGGTAGGTCATATCGCTGTCGCCTACATAGTACATAACATGATAGCCGTACTCAGTCTCAATGATCTCAGCGTCACCGGCCTTGCGCTTGGAGTCGATAGACCAGTTGAGGAAGTTGTCCACATACTCGGAATCGGGGTGGATATTCTCAAACAGGCCGCCTTCGGAAGCGGAGGTGTCGTCGCTGTGCTTCTTTACCAATTCGATAAAGCTTTCTTCGTCAGCCTTTCCTTCCTTCCAGGTCTTCAGATAACCTTCGGCTTCGGTTTTTGCCTTTGACTTCTCTTCGTCGGAATAGGTGGTCAGGCCGGTGGTTTCATCCTTCTTGCCGCCTTCAAACTTCACCAGCAGGTGGCGAACATCAGACATAGCTTCCTTGTTTTCAATGCAGTCGTGGAAAATTGCAACACGGTAAGCGTTCACTTGATCTTTGTTGTCTTCAGCGGTGATGGGCAGAGCGGCAATATCGCCTTCCTTGCGGTCACTGTCAGCAAGCCATTCGTTCAAAGGAGCGTCCAGGCTGGTGTACAGCTGAGCAGTATACTTGGTAACAGTGAATTTGTCCTTTTTGATCTCGTCTGCGATCTTTTCCAGATCCTTTGCGTCTTTGGCTTTTGCCAGCTTCTCAGCGGCTTCCTTCATAGCCTTGCGAGCGGTTTCGCGCTCTGCATCGGTATAGGTAACATTGCCATCCTTGTCCTTTTCGCCGCCCTCCAGGAAATCCTGGTAGTACATCTGCAGGCTGGTGTAGGTGTAGGAATTGTATTTAACGGGATCCTTCTTGTCCTGCTCGCGAATCTGTTCATCCTTATAGCTCAAGCCTTCCAGATGCGCAGCCTTGAAAGCATCGGCAATGGTTCCTCTGGTGAGGTATTCAGAGTAGCTTTCCAATTCGGTGCCGTAGCCATAGCCGAAGGAGTTGCGCAGATACAGGTCCACATCGGTGTAACCGGACATCTGAGCGTAGATCTCAATGTTGTTCAGTGTGCTGTCCAGAGTTTTCTGCTCGTCTTCAGACAGCTTAAAGCCCTCGGACATTGCCTGGTTGTACAGCGCAAAATCTTCTTTTGCATTTTCCAGGGCGGTATCCACAAAATACTGAGACCAAAGCTTCTTGGTGTCAGGCTCTTCCTGCTTGTTCAGCGGCTTCTTGGGATCCAGACCGGCGATCTGCTGCAGCACGGTATCCGTATAAGTATTATACTGGTTGTAAGCCTCATTGTAGTAATTGTTGATGGCGTCAATATAGTAGTAATTGAATTCAACGCTGTTCAATTCCTTGCCACCGATAACAGCAGCAATGGTGTTTTTCTGAATCACACCACTATTGTTGATGGCTCTTACACCCAAAATGCCCAAAACGGCAACAACCATAACCAGCATAATCGCCACAAAAGTAATGGTGTAGGTTTTCAGCTTTTTTGCTTCGGCCTGCTCTTGACGCTGTCTTTGCGTCAGCAGTTCGTTGGTTTGCTCCTTGCGAAGCTTCTTCTTGTCAGATGCACTCATAGCAAACAGTCCTCTCATTTACATTGCATAAATGCGTCAGTATGTAACGCATAGTCTTTGATAGTATACAAGATTTTCTCATTACTTGCAAGATATTTCTTTTGAATTTTGCAAAAACGGGAAAAAGTTTACAAAAAATCAAAATAAAATGGGGAGCCGGAGCTCCCCAAACCCGCTTTGGCCGTAATGCATCCAATTATGACCTGCACGATATGGCAGGTGGGTTGCCGCTCCTGACTTTAGCTGCTCCCAACATCCGCCTATCGTCAAAGCGTAGGCGGGAGGTCTGCAATCCAGCCAGGAAATCTAACATCCCGATAAAATGATGTGGGTCCAAAAGGACACACTACGCACCAAGCAGGCAAACGATTAATCTTCTTCCTCTTCTTCGTAAAGCTGCTCCATGATCAGAGCGTAAACGGTTTCCAGCTCTTGCTCGTCTTCAATAGCGCAGAGAATCGGTTCTCCGTCTTCCTCAACAGATTTGAGAATGCTGACTTCCAACTCTTCGTTTTCGTCGGTATTGGCGGGTGTAACAGCCAGATAAGTCTCACCGTTATATTCCAGTGTGGACAAGATCTCCAGTTCGTATTCCGTGCCATCTTCGTCAACGATGGTCATGAAGTCACTGCCGTATTCGTTACTCATAGGGATTCCTCCTTGGTTTTTCTTTTATTGTATAGGATGAAAAGAGCAAAATCAAGTGAAATTCCTGCTGCATCAAACAACGCCGAGGTGAATTTCGGATATTGCAGATAATATTTAAACTTATTTAATAAAATAGTACTTTATATTTGCGGTTGGGTGTGCTATAATAGTATGCGTAATACTATGCACATATGCATAGCTTTTGATTGATTTTACCATACATGCCTTCGGGCTGTTGTGATGGAGGTAAGGATATGTTCCGAAATTTCTTCAATAATTTGTTTAATATCCGGAATAAACGGAAGAGTCGGGAACAGAAGGCGGAATGGAAAATGCCCCCGGCAGTGCGCGCCGTATTGAATCTGTTTAAGCCGGTTGTTGCCGTCTTGCAGGTGATTCTCGGCGCGGTTGTAACTGTGCTGCTGATCTGCATTGTCTGCGGCTTTGTTTTTATGGGCATTATGGGCGATTACCTGGAAAAGGATATTCTGCCCAATGCTGCGATCGTTCTGGATGAATACGATATGGACGCACCTTCCTATGTTTACTATGTAAACGATAAAGGAGAGATTGTCGAGCTGCAGGAGCTTTATGCCAGCACTGACTGGAAGAAGGCTACCTATGAAGAAATCCCTAAGGCACTGATCAATGCTGCAATCGCGATTGAAGATAAGCGCTTTTATGAGCATCAGGGTGTAGACTGGTTTACTACGATAAAGGCATTCGCCAATATGTTCTTCGGCGATGAAACGGTTGGCGGCTCCAGCATTACCCAGCAGTTAATTAAGAATGTAACCGGCAAGGACAGCGTTACCGTTCAGCGTAAAGTGCAGGAATTCTTCAGCGCGACCCTTGTGGAAAAGAATAACGACAAAAAGGCCATTATTGAGGAGTATTTGAATTCCATCTATATGGGCCAGGGTTGCCGTGGTGTTAAGAGCGCTGCCGAGGCCTACTTTGGTAAAGAATTGCAAATGCTGACTGTGGCGGAATGCGCCAGTTTGATCAGTATTACCAACAATCCCTCTATGTTTGACCCCTACAGCAAGTACGAATTTAAGTATGACGGCGAAATGATGAACGGCAAGCAGAGAAATCGCCATCGTCAGATGCTGGTGTTGGGAGAGCTTCTGAATCAGGGCTATATTACCCGTGAGGAGTATGATGAAGCGGTCAACCAGGAATTGGTGCTCAAGTCCACCATTGCCGATGCGGACAAGTGGGTCGTCTGCGCCAATGAATCTTGTGATTATGCGGGTATCCGCAGCACCTACGGTAAATCCGGTAAGGAAAAGTGCCCCGAATGTGGCACAAAGCCGGTATTTAAGTCTGACGAATCCCAGGAAGTTTACTCCTACTTTGTGGATGCTATGCTGAAGGATGTAGCAAAGGATCTTGCCCTGAAGGATAATGTTACGGAGTGGAATCAAGACATCTGGGAGTACTACCTTAACAAAATCAACAGTGGCGGATATCATATCTATTCCACACTGGATATGAAGGTACAGAAGCAGATCGACAAAATCTATAAGGATCTGGATAAAATCCCGGACACAAGAAGCGCGCAGCAATTGCAGTCTGCCATTGTTATGATTAACAACAAGACCGGCGATATCGTAGGTATGGCCGGCGGCGTTGGCAAGGATAAGGTACACTTTGGCTTTAACCGCGCTACACAGTCGGTGCTGCAATCCGGCTCTTCCATTAAGCCGCTGTCCATTTATGCACCGGGTTTTGAGCAGGGAAGTATTAACCCTGCCACCATCATCAAGGACCTTCCTCTGGACTATTCTGATGGCGCCTGGCCCAGAAATGATACCCGGACCTATTCCTATACAAGAACGATTTATTCGGCTGTTGAGGATTCCGTGAATGCTGTGGCCGCTAACACACTGAAGAAGATCGGTACCAGCTACGGCTTTGAATTTGCAAAAGAAAAGTTTGGCTTGTCCACTTTGATCGATGAAGATCTGCAGTATTCAGCCCTGGCTTTGGGCGCTCAGGAGGGTGGCGTTACTGTCCGTGATATGGCTTGCGCCTTTGCAACATTCCCCAATGGCGGTGTTTACCGTGCAGGCAGAACCTACACAAAGGTTTATGACCGTAAGGGAAATGTGATATTGGACAAGGAGCAGGAAACCCGGGAAATTTTGAGTGAAAAAGCTGTCAATTATATGAATTACTGTCTGACCAATGCGGCCAGTTCCGGTACCGGTGCCGGTGCAGACTTCAGTACAGTGGATGTGGCAGGTAAGACCGGTACCACACATAGCCTCAGAGACCGTTGGTTCTGTGGTTATACCGGTTATTATACGGCTGCGGTCTGGTGCGGATACGATACTCCGGAAGCAATCAACCTGAGTTTCAACCCGGCCTCCCGTTTGTGGAAAAATGTTATGCAGCCGCTGCACAAGAATTTAAAGAACATCAAATTGTATGACAGCAGTAAGCTGGTTTCTGTTTCTGTGTGCCTGGATTCCGGAAAAATCGCTACAAGCGCCTGCAAGAATGATGTGCGGGGAAGCCGCGTTGCCAGCGCCAAGGTATATCCTGAGGATGTGCCTGCTGAAAATTGTGACAAGCATGTCAGTATTGACTACTGTTCCGTTGGTAAAGCGGTTGCCAATGAATACTGTAAGCACGCAGCAACAAAAGATACCAGTGTTAAAATCTCGGTGAAGGCACTGCTGAAAATGACAAAGAGTGATATGAACGAGATTTACAAAGCAAGATCTTACGGCCTGGCATCCAAATACTATCAGGATAACTATGTATACCTTGTGGATGATAAGGGCAAGGATGTTGCCTTTACCGGCTTTAAGGGCACCCTGAATCTCAAGACGCCCTATAAGGTTTGCACGACTCACACAAAGGCAACTGTCGGTGAAATTCCGGCACCTACAACCAAACCTTCCGGCACAACAACGACACCCAGCACCGGAAAGTGATAAGGAGAAACAAATGATTTGGATTTCCGATGAATGGAAAGATTATGAGCTTCTGGATGCCACTGCCGGTGAGCGCCTGGAGCGTTGGGGGAAGCATATCCTTGTGCGCCCCGATCCCCAGGTAATCTGGGACACACCACGTGTGGATTCCGGCTGGAAGCGGTATGATGCCCGTTATGTCCGTTCCAATACCGGTGGCGGACATTGGACAGACCATAATCTTCCGGAACGGTGGCAAATCCGTTATAAGGACTATTTGACCTTTAATGTCAAACCCATGAATTTCAAGCATACCGGCGTTTTTCCGGAACAAGCAGCGAACTGGGACTATATCCGGGAAAAGGTTGCTTCTGCCGGCCGGCCGGTGCGTGTGCTGAATCTGTTTGCCTATTCCGGTGGCGCAACTCTGGCTGCTGCGGCCGGTGGCGCTGAGGTTTACCATGTGGATGCGTCCAAGGGTATGGTGGCATGGGCCAAAGAGAATGCGAAATCCTCCGGATTGGCGGACAAGCCGATCCACTGGATTGTTGACGATTGCGGAAAATTCATCCAAAGAGAAATTCGCAGAGGTCGACGCTATGACGGAATTATTATGGATCCCCCCAGCTACGGAAGAGGCCCCAGCGGTGAGATTTGGAAGATGGAAACAAGCTTTTACCCGTTCCTGCTGGAGACAGCAAAGCTGCTGACGGATAACCCCTTGTTTGTCATTATCAATTCCTATACAACCGGCCTGGCACCCTCTGCGGTGGGTTATGCTGCAGATGTTGCTTTTGGCAGTAACTATGGTGGTAGTACAGCTGTGGGAGAACTGGGGTTGCCGGTGCACTCCAGCGGTTTGATGCTGCCTTGCGGTGCAGCAGGAAGATGGACACCCTGATTGGAGGAGTTAAATTGCAAACTGCAATTTCTGTTGAAAATCTGACATACAGCTATCCGGGCGTGGATGACACGCCCGGCGTTGCCGTATTTGAGGATTTGAATTTAACAATTGAACAGGGCAGTTTTGTGGCAATTCTGGGCAGCAACGGCTGCGGAAAGTCTACACTGGCTAAGCACTTTAATTCCATTTTGCTGCCTTGCGGCGGTCATGTTTATGTCTATGGAATGAACACTGCTGACGAAGAAAAGCTGATGGATATCCGCCGCAGTGTTGGTATGGTATTTCAAAATCCGGACAATCAGATTGTCGCCAATGTGGTAGAAGAAGATGTGGCTTTTGGCCCGGAAAATCTGGGTATCTCCAGCCCTGTGATTCGCCAGCGTGTGGACAATGCCTTGGCGCAGGTCGGGATGTCTGCTTTTTCCAATCATGCGCCTCACTTGCTGTCCGGTGGACAAAAACAGCGTGTTGCCATTGCCGGTATTATTGCAATGGAACCGAAATGTATTGTTTTGGATGAACCTACGGCTATGCTGGATCCCAGAGGACGCAAAGAGGTGGTAGAAACAGTTTCCCGATTGAATCGGGAAAAGGGTATCACCGTTGTGCTGATCACACACCATATGGATGAGGCGGCACAGGCACAGCGCGTTGTGGTATTCAGTGAAGGAAAAGTGGCTGCAGACGGAACACCACGGGAGGTTTTTTCCCGGGTGGAGGAGCTGCATGCACTTCGCCTGGCTGCACCGGAAACGGTGGAGCTTTGTAATGAATTAAAGAAAAAAGGCTTTGATTTGCCCCTGGACAGATTGAATGCCGATGAATGTGCGCAGGCACTTTATGATGCGGTAAAGGCTTGACGGAGGATAGAGACAGTGGCAGCAATTTTGGAGGTCAAAAACCTACAACATACCTATAGCCCAAATACGCCTTTTGGGCACATTGCTTTGCGCGATGTGTCTTTTCAGGTGCAACGGGGTGAATTCATTGGTGTGATAGGTCATACGGGTTCCGGAAAATCTACCTTAATGCAGCACCTAAACGGACTTTTGAAACCGGATGGCGGTCAGGTTCTGCTGGATGGCAAAGATATTTGGTCGGATAAAGCGTTTACCCGGCAGTGCCGTTTTCGTGTGGGTTTGGTGTTCCAATACCCGGAGTATCAGCTTTTTGAGGAAACGGTATATAAGGACATCGCCTTTGGACCGAAGAATATGGGACTCAAGCCGGAGGAGGTCGACCGTCGCGTAAAGGAAGCGGCTGCCTTTGTGGGTATCACAGAGCAGCAGCTGGAGGCTTCTCCTTTTGATTTGTCCGGTGGACAAAAGCGCCGCGTTGCAATTGCCGGCGTGATTGCGATGGAACCGGAGATTCTTATTCTGGACGAGCCTGCGGCCGGATTGGATCCGGAGGGCAGGGAAGAGATCCTCAGCAATATCAATGCCTATCGAAAGGCCAAGAATGCAACGATTATGATGGTGACCCATTCCATGACCGATGTGGCCCGCCTTGCGGACAGGCTTCTTGTTATGAATGATGCAAGGCTTGTTATGGACGGAACACCGGGAGAGGTTTTTGACCGAGCTGATGAATTGGTACAGATGGGTTTGGATATTCCGGATATTACGCGGGTTTTCATTAAACTCCGGGCGATGGGCTTGGATGTTCCTCAGGTGTACACAATTGAGCAAGCTGTACAGGCTCTCACTTCCTTGAAGGGAGGGCACAGTGATGCTTAAGGATATTACAATGGGACAGTATTTCCCGGGAAATTCACCGGTGCATCGTATGGACCCTCGAACAAAGCTTCTGCTTTTGGTTGGGTATATCGTTGCGCTCTTTACCGCGGAAAATCTTCTGTCTTATTTGGTTGTTTTTGCCTTTTTAGCGATTACTATCGCAATTTCCACAATCCCTTTGAAGTCGATCGTTAGCGGCATGAAACCGTTGGTGATGATTTTGGTTTTCACCGGTATTTTGAATATTTTCTTTACCACCGGTGAAAAGATTGCCGTTCGATTTTGGGTGATTACCATTTATTGGGAGGGAATTGTCCGGGCTGCGTTTATGATGGCACGGATTCTGCTGCTCATTACCGGCACATTCCTGCTGACATACACCACATCCCCAATTGCGCTTACGGATGGTTTAGAGTCTCTTCTGGGACCGATGAAGAAGCTGCGTATGCCGGTGCACGAACTTGCTATGATGATGTGTATCGCATTGCGGTTTATTCCTACACTGATTGAGGAAACGGACAGAATTATGTCTGCGCAAAAGGCCAGGGGTGCCGACTTTGAAAGCGGAAATTTGATTCAAAGAGTTAAGGCGCTGGTTCCAATTTTGGTTCCGCTGTTTATCAGCGCATTCCGCCGTGCAGATGAATTGGCTGTGGCAATGGAATGCCGCTGCTATCACGGCGGAGACGGTCGCACGAAAATGAAACTTTTGCGTTATCATCTTTTGGATTTCAAGGCTTTTGCGGCCGGTGTGTTTATGATCGGTGCTGTGGTGGCACTGCGTATCCTGGGTCTGTGAGGTTTCTATGCGAAATATTGCTTTGTTTCTAACATATGAAGGCACTCGTTATCATGGCTGGCAGATGCAGAAGGATTTGATTACCGTACAGCAGACCCTGGAGAAAGCAATTTCTATGGTTGTTGGTCACGATGTGCATGTTACCGGCTGCGGAAGAACGGATGCCGGCGTCCACGCAAAAAGCTATGTGGCAAATTTCCGTACGGAGTCTACCATTCCTTCGGAACGGCTGCCGTATGCGCTCAATACCCATTTGCCTGCAGATATTGTGGTCACAAAAGCCTTCGATGTCCATGAAGATTTCAATGCGATTGGCTCTTGCGCCCGGAAGGAGTATACCTACATTATCTATAATTCCAGAGTGCGTGACCCGTTTTATGTGAATCGTGCCTGGTTTTATCCGAAGCATTTGGATGAAAAGATTATGCAGGAGGCGGCCCAGCAATTTGTGGGCACTCACGATTTTGCGGCGGTGCGGTCTGTAGGAACAGATGTAAAATCTACCGTGCGTACCGTATACTATTATAATGTGGAGCGTCAGGGTAATCTAATACTGCTGAAAGTTTGCGCGAATGGATTTCTGTATAATATGGCCCGTGCTATGGCAGGTACTGTGGTGTATGCGGCCGAGGGGAAGTTTCCCCCTTCTGAAATCGGCAAGATTCTGGAAAGTGGCAATCGCACTGCGGCCGGCCCGACTGTCCCTCCGGGAGGCTTGTATATGACCCATTTGTGGTATGACGACGGTATCGAGAAATTTGAATGTCCTGTGTAAAATTCATAAAAAGTTTTTCATTTTCTGAGGAAATTATGATATATTCTTCGGCAGAAATGGAGTGATTGTCTATGCAACCGAAGTTGTGTACGAAATGTAAAAAGAATATTGCTGTTGTTTTCATCACAAAGATCGAAAACGGGGTTACCCTGAATGAGGGTTATTGCCTTAGATGCGCCAGAGGTTTGGGGATTCCCCAAATCGATACTGCCGTTAAGCAGATGGGTATTTCCGAGGATGATTTGGACACGCTCAGCGAGGAAATGAGCAGCATGTTTGGCCAGATGGACGGCGAGGATGAAGATGGTGAGGAACCGGATAGCCGTACGGCCACATTCCCTTTGCTGAACCAGATGTTTAGCGCTGAAAATTTGCCCCGGAAAAATGATGAGGGTAAAGAATCAAAAGAAAAGGGTAACGGTGAACATCCCAAGAAAAAAGCCGGGAAGCATAAATTCCTTGACAGCTATTGTCTGAATCTGACCGGCAGAGCCAGAGAGGGCAAGCTTGACCGGGTGATTGGCCGCGATACGGAAACAGAGCGTGTCATTCAGATATTAAACCGTCGGCAGAAGAACAATCCCTGCCTGATCGGTGAGCCCGGTGTCGGTAAGACCGCCATTGCAGAAGGCCTTGCCCAAAGAATTGTTGCAGGGCAGGTGCCTTACAAATTGCGGGACAAAGAGGTCTTTTTGCTGGATTTGACCGCATTGGTAGCCGGCACACAGTTCCGTGGCCAGTTTGAAAGCCGCATGAAGAGCCTGGTAGGGGAGATCAAGGAGAACGGTAACATTATCCTTGTGATCGATGAAGTCCACAATCTGGTGGGTGCAGGCGACGCAGAAGGCTCGATGAATGCTGCCAATATTTTGAAACCTGCCCTCTCCCGCGGCGAGATTCAGGTGATCGGTGCGACCACTTTTACAGAATACCGGAAGCACATTGAAAAGGATGCTGCTTTGGAGCGTCGTTTCCAGCCGGTTTCCGTGGCCGAGCCGACAATTGAAGAGGCTTGTCAGATCATGCAGGGTATCGCAAAGGCTTACGCAGAATTCCACGGTGTTTCTATTTCTCCGGAAATTGCGCGCCAGTGTGTTATTCTTTCAGAGCGATATATTACTGACAGATTCTTGCCGGATAAGGCCATTGATCTGCTGGATGAGGCCTGCTCCGATGTGAATCTGCAATGTAAGGAAATTTCCCGATTGGCTGAACTGAAAAAAGAACGGGATGACTACGAGCTGGAACTGAAAATGCTCACAGATGATACAGAGAATGAGCATTATGAGCGACTGGCTGAAATTCGTAGTAAGCTGTGCCAGATTGCCGCGGAAATTGAGACGCTGGACAAAGTGCCTGCTCCCAGTGTTACCATGGAAAATCTGGCCCGGATCATTGAACTGTGGACAAAGATTCCTGCCAGCAAAATCAAGGCGCAGGAGTATGCCCAGATCAAAGGCCTTTCTGATCGGCTAAAGGAGCATATCGTTGGTCAGGATGAAGCGGTGGATGCGGTATCTAAAGCCATTCGCAGAAATCGCGTTGGTGTTTCTCCCAAGAAACGGCCTGTATCCTTTATCTTTGTTGGCCCTACCGGTGTGGGTAAGACGGAGTTGGTCAAGCAGCTTGCCAATGATCTGTTTGACAGTGTGGATTCTTTGATTCGGCTGGATATGTCCGAGTATATGGAAAAACACACCGTATCCAAGCTGATTGGCTCGCCTCCCGGTTATGTCGGTTATGATGAAGCCGGTCAGCTGACCGAGAAGATTCGCCGCAAGCCCTATAGTGTGGTTCTTTTTGATGAAATTGAAAAGGCACATCCGGATGTACTGAACATTCTGCTGCAGGTGCTGGATGATGGCCGGATTACCGATGCACAGGGTCGTGTCGTTAATTTTGAAAACACCATTATCGTTATGACCTCCAATGCAGGCTCTGAAGGCCGCGTCGGCGGCTTAGGCTTTGGACGCAGCGATCAGGATATGGTGAAGGACAAGACCATGAAGGCGCTGCAGGAGTTTCTGCGGCCGGAGTTTATCAACCGTGTGGATGAGATCATCACTTTTAATCATCTTACGGAAGATAACTTTGCAGGTATTGCGGACATTATGCTGGCAGAGCTTAAGCAAAGTCTGGACGGCCGCGGTCTGGAATTGACTTGGACAAACCAGGTGCGGACACTTTTGGTAAAAAAAGCATTTTCTGTTACCTATGGTGCCAGAAATCTGCGCCGTACCATCCAAAAGGAATTGGAAGATCCCATTTCGGAAATCATCATCGATTCTTTCGAAAAGCCGGTTTCCAAAATCTCTGTCAGCGTTAAGGACGATGCTTTTGCAGTAGAAGCAAAATAAAAGTCCGGGAGGCAATGCCTCCCGGCTTTTTTACAGGTCGAATTTTTGTGTCAGCTTATCGGTTACTTTCCAGGCAGCCTGCTCTGCTTTGTCTGCGGCTTGTTCTGCCAACCGGCGGGTTGGATTGGTCCGGGACATCATCAAGATGCCGATTGCACCGGCCGTTGCACCCAATCCTAATGTGATCGCCCATCCTTTTACGCCCATCACGATTCCTCCTTGTGTCGATTTCTATCTGTGACAGATAGTGTTATTAGTTTCTCCACAAAGCACCGGATGAAACGGTGAAAGGTTTTGCATTTTGCTATGTATCTGGGGCTTTCCCCAGAATGTGTTAATTGGTTGTAGTGTTATCAGTTCCGTCCATACCATCGATCATGTCGGTCATATCGGGCATACTGGTGTCGACACTGGGATCGGGAATGTTGGTTTCAATAATGGGGTCTGTGCTGGGGAAAATTGTCATTTCGGTTGTAGGAGCGGTGGTTGTAGGTGTTGTATCCGGCTCATCCCTTCTGCCGCAAGCGGCCAATGAAAGGGTAGCAACAAGCATAAGTGCGATAATGCTGATTTTTTTCATAATAACCTCCTGTAAATATGAATCTAAGGCTATTATCTCCCGATTTTTTAAGTTTAATCGAAAAGTTTATAAGAAATATCAAATAAAGCATTGCTATTTGAATTGTTTTCAGGTATAATGTTTTGGAAAATATTTAGAAAAGGAGTTTTTTCTGATGAAGAGACTTTCTGTGAAAAAGACTGCTGAGTGTATGGCTTGTCTGGAATGCGTTCAGGCATGCTCCAATGCATTCTACAAGGAATTTAATGAAGACCTGTCCTGCATTCGTATCGTAGCGAAGGGCGCAGGCGCAAAGCCTATGACCTGTATTCAGTGCGGCAAGTGTATGAAGGTCTGCGAAGCCGGTGCGATTACCCAGAATCCCAAGACCGGCGTTTACATGATCAATAAGAAGCTGTGCACCTCCTGCGGCAAGTGTGTTGAGATTTGCCCCATGAAGGTGATGGTGGCTCCTGCGGAAGGTCCTACCAGCAAGTGTATTTCCTGCGGTATTTGTGTCAAGGCCTGCCCCATGGAGATCCTGGAGATCGTTGAAAAATAATGGAATCTACATAGCAGAGCACCGATTTTTCGGCTGCTCTGCTTTTTTATTGCTTTTCGACTGAAAAAAGTGAAAAAAATTGCATTGTAACAGAAAATTACTGTTTGTAATAATTGCATATTTCTTTCGGATATGATATAGTATTAACAATCATACACCCGGAGGCGTTTATGATGGAAAATAAGGAATTT
>JAGBVD010000031.1 GCA_017630495.1 Oscillospiraceae bacterium | reverse complement strand
TTCGCAGTTTTGAAGTGGTAACTTTTTTGATTAACAAATAACAAAATTCCCGGAATGCTGACGCATTTCGGGAATTTTTTATGCAGTTAAGCGGAAAAGGGACCGATCAAAACCATTTTATCACTATGGTGTACCGCCCTTAGACGGCGTTTTTCTTTTGAAATACCAATATTTTCTCTTGCTAAAATGGCTGTTTCATAGTATGATATGCTCAAAAGAATGCGCATCAACAAGGTGCAAAGCTTTCAACTGGAAAAGGAGAAAACTTTATGCAGATTTATGATCTCATCGTAATCGGCGGTGGCCCCGGTGGCTATCTGGCAGCAGAGCGGGCAGCCGGCACCGGCAAAAAGACATTGCTTTTTGAAAAACGCTCCCTGGGCGGCGTATGCCTGAACGAAGGCTGCATCCCCTCCAAGGCGCTGCTGAACTCTGCCAAGCATTATGACCACGCAAAGCACGCTGCGGCTTACGGTGTCAGCTGTGCAGATGTAAAGATCGACCAGAAGGCCGTCATCGCCAGAAAGGCAAAGGTAGTCCGCACACTGGTTTCCGGTGTTAAGGGCAAAATGCGCGCCCACGGTGTTACTGTGGTGATGGAGCAGGCTGCCATTACCGGCAAGACAGCCGAAGGCTTTACTGTCGCCGCAGCCGGCGAAACCTACACTGCCAAGAATTTGATCATCGCCACCGGCTCTTCTGCTGTTGTGCCGCCTATCCCCGGCGTCCGGGAGAACATCGGCAATTTCGTGCTGACCAACCGGGAAGTGCTGGAGCTGACCGAGATCCCCGAAAAGATGACCGTCATCGGCGGTGGCGTTATCGGCCTGGAAATGGCCGCTTACTACGCAACTGTCGGCTCCAAGGTTACCGTGATCGAAATGCTGGACCATATTGCTGGCGCAACGGACCGGGAAATCAGCACCATGCTCCAAAAGGAACTGGAGGGCAAGGGCATTACCTTCCTGCTCAGCCACAAGTGCTTGAGCGTGGAGCCCGGTAAGGTTTGGGCAGAGACCCCCGCCGGTGAAAAAATCTGTGTGGAGGCTGACAAGGTGCTGCTGTCCATTGGCCGCCGTGCCAACACCGCAGATATCGGTTTGGAAACGATCGGTGTTAAGGTGGACCGTCCCGGTATCGTGACCAACACTATGTGCCAGACCAACGTGGACGGCGTGTATGCCATCGGTGATGTGAACGGCCACCATATGCTGGCCCACACCGCTTACCGGGAGGCCGAGGTTGCTGTCAACAATCTGCTGGGCAAGAAGGATATGATGCGCTACCACGCAAACCCCTCCGTCATCTACACCCAGCCGGAAATCGGCTCTGTAGGCAAGACCGAGGAGGAGTGCAAGGAGAAGGGCATTGACTACGAGGTGCGCAAGCTCTCTATGATGTATGCCGGCCGCTTTGTGGCGGAAAACGAAGGCGCAGACGGTCTGTGTAAGATCATCGTGGACAAGAAGCGTCGCAACATTCTGGGTGTCCATCTCATCGGCGCATATGCCGGTGAAATGATCTGGGGCGCAGCGGAAATGATCGAGATGCAGATGCGCGTTACCGACGCACGGCAGATCATCTTCCCCCATCCCACAGTCAGTGAGATCATCCGGGAAGTCCTCTGGGAGTTCAAAGACTAACCATAAAAACGGCTGTTGGATATCCAACAGCCGTTTGTTTATATCAGTTCGTCTAAAACACCCAGGTCCCAGCCCAGGCGGGATAGAACATATTTGTCCCGGATGTCCTTGGTGGCCCGGAAGATCTGGGGCAGCAGTGCGGTCGGCGTGCCGATAGCATCCAGCGTGGAGGGAATGTCCAAAGCGGTCAAAAGGCTGTCAAGCTGCGCTTTTGCAGGCAGCTCCTGGTCCATAACCTCCAAGATGTTTTGCCAGTTTTCCAGGATGATCTCCAGCCGCATTTGGTGGGCGGAAAGGTCGTATTTTTGCTCCTTTTCCTCCAAGGCAATCATAGGCTCTGCGCCTTTGCCTAAAAGCTGACGCAATTCCTTTTCCCAAGTGGCCTTGTCAAAGGCTTTGGCATAGGCCAGGGCCTTTTCCCGGTTGGGAGTGATTTTTGCCAGCTTTTCATAGGCGGAAAGGGCAACGGCAGTGCCGATGGCGCACTGAATGCCGTGCAGGTCCATAGGTGTACCGAACTCCACGGCCCGCATATCCACAACATGGGAGATGTAATGCTCCACACCGGAAGCAGGACGGGAAAGACCGGCATAGTTCATCGCAACGCCGCCAATGACCAAGCCTTCAAATACCGCCTGCACCGCATCCGGATCTCTGCGCAAAAGACCCTGGGCGTGATCGGTGCAGCGCTTTAGCGCAATGCGGATTAGATTGGCCACTTCCTCGCAGTAATACTCTCCGGTGATGATATGGCTGATGCGCCACTCACAAATACTGATGTATTTTGCGATCATATCGCCCAAACCGGACTTCATCATATGCATTGGTGCTTGACAGAGCACATCGGTATCACCGATAATAACATCAGCGCTTTTGCTGGGCAGGCTGATCTTCAAGCCATCTCTGGTCATCGAGGAGGAGGCGGATGCATAGCCGTCCATAGAGGGAGCGGTGGCCACGATGATGTAGGGTTTTCCGCTGTGGCAGCTGAGAATCTTTCCAATGTCGTTGATCACACCGGAGCCGACACCGATGACTACATCGCATTTGCTGTCAAAATGCATAAAGGCACTGCCTACGCTTTTTTCGTCCGGCTCTACCGGGCCTTCCGGGAAGCAGTAGGAAACCACCTTTGCACTTTGGGCAGCAAGGGCGCAGACTTTTTCTCCTGCTGCCCGATAGGTGTTATCATCGGACAGAACAAAAACCGTCTTCGCCGCATAGCTTTGCAAAATTTCCGGCAGTCGTGCCAAGACCCCGGCACCGATATGCAGTTGGGTGTCAAACCGGTGGGCTTTGCCGCAGGGGCAGGCTTTGCCGTTCATATTCTGTAAAAGCTCCAAACTCATACGCTTCACGCTCCTTGCGATTATTATAGCCGAAAACACTATCTGTGTCAAAGATTCTGTGATTTCATCACGGAGAAAAACGGACTTTTTGCGTATACTAGCCACAGAAAGGAAGGAATCAAAATGCAGTATATAATCGCATTTTTAGAAGGTATCATTACCTTTATATCCCCGTGTCTGCTGCCAATGCTGCCTATTTACATTTCCTATTTTGCCGGCGGCGGTCAGAGAAGCACCGGCAAGACTCTGAAAAATGCCCTGGGCTTTGTGGTGGGTTTTTCGGTGGTGTTTATGCTTCTTGGGGCGCTGGCCGGAACGGTGGGCGCGCTTTTGCGGCAATACCAGACGGTGGTGAATATCCTTTCCGGACTGATCGTGATCTTCTTTGGTCTGCACTTTTTGGGTGTGTTTCAGCTGCCCATTTTCCGGGGCGGTAACCGGACGGTCCGTACGGAAAATATGGGATTTTTCTCCGCGGCGCTGTTTGGTATCGTTTTTTCCGTAGGCTGGACACCCTGCGTGGGGGCATTTTTGGGGTCTGCACTGATGCTGGCTTCCCAGCAAGGACAGGTACTGCAGGGCATCGGAATGCTCCTGGCCTACTCTTTGGGTCTGGGAATACCTTTTGTTTTCAGCGCAGTGCTGATCGATTATCTGAAAAGCGCCTTTACCTGGATCAAGGAAAACTATAAGATCATTAATATGGTTAGCGGCGCGCTGCTGATCGTGATCGGTGTGCTGATGGCAACCGGTGTTCTTGGCCGGTTTTTGAATCTGCTCAGCTAAGGAGATTTTTATGAAAAAGAAAATATTGCTGATCGTACTGGCAGTCGCGTTTGCTTTGATGATTGGCGGAGCGTCGAAGCTGTATGATAAGTTTGCGCCGGAGCTGGGTACCCAGCAGCTTGCGACCCAGGAGCAAACCCAGGAAAATGTAGTGCCTGCGCCGGATTTTACGGTATATGATATAGACGGCAATCCGGTGAAGCTTTCGGACCATTTTGGAAAACCCATCGTGCTGAATTTTTGGGCCAGCTGGTGCGGCCCTTGCCAGAGTGAAATGCCGGATTTCCAGGAAAAGTTCCTGGAAATCGGGGAGGAGATCACCTTTTTAATGGTGAATATGACCGACGGCAGCCGGGAAACGGTAGAGATCGCATCTGCATTTATCCGGGAGAAAGGCTACACCTTCCCGGTGCTGTATGATACCCAAAACAGCGCGGCAATGACCTATGGGGTTTACTCATTGCCTACGACTTATTTCATTGACCGGCAGGGGAACTTGGTGGCAAGTGCCTCCGGCGCGCTGGATAAGGCCACCTTACAAAAGGGAATCGATTTGATCAAATAACAAAATGCCCACAGTGAAAACTGTGGGCATTTGATTTTATTGCATACCAAGCACGATGGCGACTATCGCAAAGAGGATCATTGTGATCAGAGTCAACGCAGACAGCGCCGAGGAGATCTGACCCCGTTCGGCAGGCTCGTCGGAGAAAATGGGGATCACATAGGGAGGCGGCAGCATAAACAGCAGCACTGCCGCACCTTCAAAGATCGCGCCATTTAAAACAGTGCGGTTAAGCACGATCAGCACAGCCAGCATAACCCCAGCAATCACAAGTCGCATTGCAATCAGGCTTGCGGTCTTTTTCCAGGGGATCTCCCGCAGCACCAGGTCAAAGCCAACCGCCAGCAAAATGATCATACCGGTGGGAGCAGAAATGAAGCTGCAGACAGACTCGAAGATCACATGGATGCCCCATTGCCGGAACAGATCATAAAGACCGGAAGCACCGATCACCAGACCCAGGATCACCGCAATGAGCATAGGGGAGGTGATCAGGTCGTTTACAATGGCCTTCGGGCTGGTTTTGCCGGTGAGCAGCATCTTATACAGCGTGAATACGAAGATCTCCTGACCCAGCACCAGCATTGCAAACCGGGACATACTCTGATCCGGGAACAGCAGTCCAAACAAAGAGAAGCCCAGCATACCGGCCTCAAATCCGGAGGCCAGGAAGGGTGCTAAACGGCTTTGCATTTTGGACACTTTGATCCACAGAAAACCCAGCGCCAGCATAGCGGTGCAAATGATGAAGACCAAAACGGGCAGGATCAAAGAGGACAGAGAATACTGTGCGGTGGCGAAGGAATTAAACAGCACAAAGGGAAGGGTCAGATTCAGCGCAACCTTTTTCAGGGAGTTGACACCGTCCCGGGTGAGAAAACCCTTGCGCCGGCAGAGCATACCCATCGCCAACGCCAGAAAGACCGGCAAAGCGGTAGAGATGATAAAAATGATTTTATCCATAGATTACTTAATAACGCCCTTTTGCACGATCACATTGGCGTAGATGGCGGATTCACCGGTCTGCAAAATGCAGTAGCAGTCCTTGGCTTCATCGTAGAAATCGAAACGGTCGATGTTGCCAACAGCTTCTTCGCCACGGCTGTCATACTTGGAAACGATCTGCTTGTAGGTCTCCCAAACGGGGATCTCCAGGTCCTTGTCGCACTCCATTTTCTCCATCAGCACCACAGGCTTTTCCACATAGGTATCGGTGGGGATCACCTGCAAAATGGCATCCAGAATTTCCGGAACACCGTGGCCGTCTGCCCGCAGGAAGATCGCGCCCTTGGCCTTTGCCATAGAAGCACCGGGGAAGTTGCCGTCACCGATGCAGATCCGGTCGCTGTGGCCCATTTCACACAGAACTTTCAAAAGCTCGGGAGAGAGAATGGAAGGAATATTCTTTAACATAATGTTACCTCCTGATTATTTGGAAAAGTGGCGGTCCGAAGACCGCCACTTTATACAGTTGAAAATTAGTATGCCTTGTACATAGGACCGTAGGCAGCGCAGGCGCGGTAGTCCTGGCCTTCCTTGTCCATACCGAAAGCATTCCAGGCTGCGGGACGGAAGATGTCTGCGTCGGGCACGTTGTGCAGGCAGACGGGGATGCGCAGCATGGAGCACATGGTGATCAGGTCAGCACCGATGTGACCGTAGGAGATGGCACCGTGGTTAGCGCCCCAGTTGTTCATGACATCGTAAGCGGTCTTGAAGGGGGAGCCTTCCTTGCCGTCGCAGCGAGGTGCAAACCAAGTGCAGGGCCAGGTGGGGTCGGTACGCATCATCAGGGTCTTGGTGACATCGTCGGGCAGCTGTACAGTCCAGCCTTCTGCGATCTGCAGAACGGGGCCCAGACCCTTAACCAGATTCAGACGGATCATAGTTGCGGGCATTTCAGCACGGGTGGTGAAGGAGGAGGAGAATCCGCCGCCACGGAAGTAGCCGTTGTCAGCTGCAGGCCAAGTGGTCGCTGCGGTCATCTTCTCGATGTCCTCGTCGGTAACTTCCCACCACTTTCTCATGATGCCGTTGCCGTTTTCGTCCTTGCATTCGCCGCAAGCATCCAGAGCGGTAGCACCGGAGTTGATCAGGTGAATGAAGCCGCCGTTTTCCAGAGCCTTGCCGGTAACCTTGTAGCCGGAAGCGCGCTCGCAAGCTTCGACAGACCAGTAAGTACGCACGTCAGAGAACATCTGAGCACGGTTGGTCAGAAGCTTCATAAACAGCATGCCCAGACCGTTGAGAACGTCGTTCTCGGTAGCCAGGATGTAGGGCTCACGGGCGCCGTTGTGGTCAAAGGTGGAGTTGAGCAGTGCTTCGGGGAAGTCGCAGTTGGGGTAGAAGTCAGTCCACTGACGCTGACCCTGGAAGCCACCGGCGATAGCATTGTGGCCAACCATTTCTTCCTCGCAACCTGCGGGCAGGTTGGGGTTGCCGTTGAACATATCCTTGATGATGCAGTACATCTTTGCCAGGAAGTCCCACTGCTCGGCCTTCTTCTCATCGGAGGTCTTAACGAAGTCAGGGTTCTTGTCCCAGCCCTCCTTGCAGTGCTCGGCAATCCAGGTCTTTGCCTTGGCAACTTCTTCGGCATCATAGATGCCTTCAGACATTCTTCTGATGATTTCTACCTCGTCAACGGACTCAACACGCATGCCCAGGTAGGACTCGATGAAAGCGGGATCAATGATAGAGCCGCCGATACCCATGCAGATAGAACCGATCTGCAGGTAGCTCTTGCCGCGCATGGTAGCAACAGCGACAGCGGCGCGGCCGAAGCGCAGCAGCTTCTCCTGCACGTCAGCAGGGATGTTGGTTACTTCGTCCAGATTCTGCACGTCGTGGCCGTAGATGCCGAAAGCGGGCAGACCCTTCTGTGCGTGGGAAGCCAGAACGGAAGCCAGGTAAACTGCACCGGGACGCTCTGTGCCGTTGAAGCCCCATACACCCTTGATGGTCTGGGGATCCATATCCATAGTCTCGGAGCCGTAGCACCAGCAGGGAGTCACGGTCAGGGTGATGTCAACGCCGGCTTTCTTAAACTTTTCAGCGCAAGCGGCAGCCTCAGCCACACGGCCAATGGTGGTGTCAGCAATCACGACCTTTACAGGCTCACCGTTGGAGTACTGCAGATTCTTCTCGAACAGTTCCTTGGCGGCTTGGGCCATAGCCATAGTCTGGTCTTCCAGACTCTCACGAACCTTCAGCGGTCCGCGGCGGCCGTCAATGGTGGGGCGAATGCCAATTACAGGGTACTCGCCAATGTATCTGTTTTTTGCCATAATTTTTCCTCCTGATTCTCGCCTTTTCGGCGGATATGTACATTACTATATATAAAAGCGAAAATGCCTTTATAACAAATTTAGGGCAGAGAGACAAAGGTGCAGGGGAAACGGGTCTGCCGGGGCTCACCGCTGTAGCCGTCCAACCGCTCCATCAGATAAGTGGCGGCGACCTGACCCAGTTGGGCTTCCGGCTGATAGATCACCGGCAGCGGCGGCTTCATCATTGTGCAGACCTCTACACAGTCAAAGCCTACAGCGTCAATATCAGTAGGGAAGTGCAGGCCCCGTTCTTGCAGCAGCGTGATCATACCCAATGTGATGTTATAATTGGTGGTGATGATCGCGGTGGGGGGCTCTGCCAGATTCAGCAGCGCCTCGCAGCCTTGATAACCGGTGGCGAAGGTGTTCTCCCCGGAAACGAAATAATCATCATTATAAAGAATATCGTGATCAGTCAGCGCCCGGAGATAACCGATCTGCCGCTCCTTTGCGGAGAACACCGATTTCGGACCGGAGATGATGGCGATTTTCTGGTGACCCTTTTGGGCCAGCGAGGATACTGCGTTATAAACAGCTTCGGAGTTGTCCACCAAAACTGCATCTGTATCTACCCCTGGAATCACCCGGTCCACCTGAACGGTGGGTACATTATATGTAGCGGTCAGCTCGTGATACTCCTCTGCGGAGATGTCTTCCGGAACATAGATCAGACCGTCGATGCCGTGGCTGATCAAAAAACGCAGGTTGTCCCGTTCCATACCGTGGTTGGCATCGTAGCAGGAGATCAGCGTATGGTAACCGTTTTCCCGAAGGACTTTGTCCAGCGCGGTCAGAAGCGCGCCGAAGAAGGGGGCGCTGATGTCCGGAAGCAGAACACCCACGGTGGGGTGCTTCTGGGATTTGAGGCTTCGAGCAAAGGGGTTGACCCGATAATCCAGCGTCTCGATGGCGTGGCGAATGGCGTCCAGATTCTTGCCCCGGACGTTTCCGCCATTGATATATTTAGAGACGGTGGAGATGGACACACCGGCCATCTGAGCAACATCTTTGATCGTGGACATAAGGCCTCCTGTAAGTATGATAGAAAACGAAACGATTCGCGCTTTTTCGCGATCTACGGAAATTCTAGCTAACATTATAATATAAAAACAATTTTGTGCTGTCAATACAAAAAATGAAAAAAATGCTTGATTTTTTCGTGAAAATTTATTATAGTATAAGAAAGAACAGGATGAAATCCAGATGCATTGTGCAATATGCCCAAAAACGAAACAGTTTGATTTTACATAACACGGCTCATTTTGTGAGGGATATACAGTCGAAACGTTTCGTTTATGTGCAATATTTCCAAAGGGATGAAACCTGCGTTTTTGATTTTACGGGAAAGGTGATGTAGCAATGGGTGAAACGATTCTGAAAATGCAAGGCATTCAGAAATATTTCTCCGGCGTGCACGCGCTGAAAGGCGTCGATTTTGAGCTGAAGGCCGGCGAAGTCCACGCATTGATGGGCGAAAACGGCGCCGGCAAGTCCACACTGATCAAAGTTCTCTGTGGCATACATAAAAATGACGGCGGTACGATTGAATATTTTGGCGAGCATGTGAGCTTCCGTAATATTGCGGAGTCCCAGGCTGCCGGTATCAGCGTCGTCCACCAGGAACTGAACATGATGAACCACCTGACGGTGGCACAGAACATCTTCATCGGTCGCGAGCCTAAGAAGGGTGTTATGATCGACGATAAGAAGATGATCGCTGACTCCAAGGCTCTGTTTGAAAAGATCGGTGTTAAGATCGATCCTACCATTGCCCTGGGTGAGTTGACCGTCGGTAAGCAGCAGATGGTGGAAATTGCAAAGGCTATTTCCCGTGACTGTAAGCTGCTGGTGCTGGATGAGCCTACTGCGGCTCTGACCCAGCCTGAGGTTGAGGAACTGTTTAAGATCATGCGCGAGCTGAAGGAAAAGGACATCGGTATGATCTACATCTCCCACCGTATGGATGAGATCAATCGCATCTCTGACCGGGTTACGGTCATGCGCGATGGTGAATATGTTGGCACTGTCAACACTGCCGATGTTACCAAGGACGACATCGTTAAGATGATGGTCGGCCGTGTGATCATGGGCGATAAGAAGGAAGCCTCCACCGTTCCTGCTGACGCTCCGGTGGTCCTGGAGGTCAAGCACCTCAATGCCGGTAAGGAAGTTAAGAATGTCAGCTTCCAGCTGCGCAGAGGCGAGATCCTGGGCTTTGCAGGTCTGATGGGTGCCGGCCGTACGGAGGTTGCCCGTGCCCTTTACGGCGCAGATCCCCGGCAGACCGGTGAGATATTCATCAACGGCAAGAAGGTCAACATCAAGACTCCCGAGCAGGCTGTTAAGAACGGCATCTGCTATCTGTCCGAAGACCGGAAGCGTTACGGCCTGATGCTGGCAAAGTCTGTTTCCGAAAACTCTTCTATTGCTTCCATTGACAAGTTCATCAAGGCAGGCTGGATCGACGATAAGGAAATCGCAAAGGTTTCCGCCGAGACAAACGCTCTGCTGCGTACCAAGACACCTTCTATGGAGCAGCTGCTGAAGAATCTCTCCGGCGGTAACCAGCAAAAGGTTATCATTGCCCGTTGGCTGATCAAGGATTGCGACATCTTCATTTTCGACGAGCCTACCCGCGGTATTGACGTGGGCGCCAAGAGTGAGATGTACACCCTGATGGAAGACCTCGCTTCCAAGGGCAAGTCCGTTATTATGATCTCCTCTGAGTTGGCAGAGATCCAGCGTTTGAGTGACCGGGTCATCGTTATGTGCGAAGGCCGGATCACCGGTGAGCTGGACATCAAGGACGCCACCCAGGAAGAAATTATGAAATACGCCACCATGCGTGATTAAGGAAAGGGATTGAATACAATGAGACTTAACGAGCAAAAGAAACCTTTTAAGATTCAGCAGAATATCATCATGCTTCTGGCTACGGTGGTGCTGCTGGGCGTGTTCAGCTTGGTAAACCCCAACCTGGTCACCGATAAGTATATGATTCTGAGTATGATCCAGCAGTTCGCACCTTATGCGATCATGGGTCTGGGTGTTACCTTCGTTATCGCCACCGGCGGTATCGACCTGTCCCTGGGTACTGTGTGTATCGCTTCCGCAGTTCTGGCCGGTAAGCTGTATACCATGAACCTGATCCCCCTGTGGGCAACCATCCCCGTGATGATGGCCATCGGCACTTTGTGCGGCCTGCTCAACGGCTTGATGGTAGCAAAGCTGAAGATTCCTGCATTTATCGCAACCCTGGGTACTATGATGGTATCCCGTGGTCTGTCCGCTCTGCTGGCAGAGATCCCCAACATCTTCTTCCCCACCGGCACTTGGTACAACAAGACCTTCTCCAGCCTCAGCGTTGGCGATGTGAGCGCCATTCCCGTGGGTCTGTTCTGGGTCATCGGCCTGATGCTGATCTGCATGTACCTGATGTACAAGAACAAGATCGGCCGCTACATTTTGGCCATCGGCTCCAACGAGGAAGCCACCCGTCTGTCCGGTATCAACACCGACAACTACAAGATCTTCGCTTACACCTTCGCAGGTCTGTTCTGCGGTATCGCAGCCATCTTCTACTCCGCTGCGTTCCCCACCATCTCCTGCGCTACCGGTAACGGTATGGAATTGGATGCCATCGCAGGCGTCTACATTGGCGGTACTTCTTCTGCCGGCGGCGTTGCTTCCGTTTCCGGCTCTGTCATCGGTGCTATCCTGCTGGTTGTTATCCGCAGCGGCCTGAACATGGTTCTGGCAAAGCTGGGCATCAGCCTCAACTCCACCTATGTTACCTACGTGCTCACCGGTGTGATCGTGGTCGTTGCCATCCTGATGGACATCATCAAGACCAACAACCAGAACAAGGTTAAGATCGAAAAGGTCGAGGAGACCAAAAAAGAAGAAGCCCCCAAGGCTTAAGTAATCGTAAATAAGTGGCAACCGAAAGGCCCACTTAAAAATAAAACAAACAATATTTTTAGGAGGAAAATACTATGAAGAAACTCATCGCATTGGCTCTGGCTCTTGTTATGGTTCTCGGCTTGGTCGCTTGTGCACCCGCTGCACAGGGTGGCGAAGGCGACGGTGCAAGCAAGGGCACGATCGCTGTGATCGCAAAGGGCGAGTCCCACGCTTTCTGGCAGGCTGTTAAGGCCGGCGCAGAGAAGGCTGCCAAGGAGAATGGCTACGAACTGACCTTCCAGGGCCCCGCCAGCGAAGACCCCAAGGACACCCCCAGCCAGGTTACCATGGTTCAGACCGCTCTGTCCAACAATGTTAAGGGCATCGTTCTGGCTACCATCGGCTCCGGCTTCGGCGAGTGCCTGACCCAGGCTTACGACAAGAAGATCCCCGTTGTTACCTTCGACTCCGGCCTGAAGGCTCCCGAGGACATCACCGAAGGCAAGAACCCCATCGTTGCTCACGTTGCTACCTCCAACAAGGCTGCTGCTAACATCAACGGTGAGAAGCTGTTCGAGGCTGTTAAGGCTGAGATCGCTAAGGCTACCGAGGCTAATCCCTACGTAATCGGTGTCATTCAGCACGACGAGACCGCTACCGGTATCGACCGCGCTGGCGGCTTCGAAGAGAAGTTCAAGGCTCTGGCTGACGCTGACGAGACCACCAAGGGCAAGTACAAGATCGAGAAGGAAATCAAGCAGGGCGACGCTAACCAGGCTTACGTTGCAGCTCTGGAAGCTCTGTACGAGAAGGGCATCAAGGCTCTGTTCATGACCAACGAAGGTGTTGTTAAGCAGGTTTACGACGCAACCAAGTCCGCTGAAGGCAAGTACGACAACATCATCTTCTCCGGCTTCGACGCTGGCACCAAGCAGCTGACCTGGATCAAGGAGAACGGTACTCCCAAGCTGGTTGGCTCCGTTGCTCAGGACTCCATCGAGATGGGCTACCAGGCTACCCTGCAGTGCATCGCTGCTGTTGAGGGCGGCAAGGCTGAGAACAAGGACATCGCTGGTGCATGGTACACCGCTGAGAACCTGATCGACATGCTGAACTCCAACCTGATCTACACTGACGCTCCCGAAGATGCTGACGCTCTGCGTAAGTAATTTTCAGTAAAGTCAATAGAATCGGCTGAAACCGACCGGCACCACTTCGGTGGTGCCGATTTTTAAAATGCGGTTGAAAGCTGTGCAGCACAGCTGCATAGCTTTGAGCTGCAATTTGCAGCAAATATTATCTATTATCTGTATCATACAGGAGGAATTCATTATGAATACAAAAGCAGTACGCATTCACGGTAAAAAGGACCTGCGCCTGGACGAGGTGGCCTTGCCCGAGATTGGCGCTGACGGTGTGCGTGTCCGCATTGCCTGCGACAGTCTGTGTATGTCCAGCTACAAAGCAGCCATTGAAGGCGGCGACCATAAGCGCATCCCCGACCGCTGCGA
>JAGBVD010000030.1 GCA_017630495.1 Oscillospiraceae bacterium | reverse complement strand
CTTTGCGGCAGGTAAGCACCCTTGCCGAAGCGATGGAAAGGGATAAGGCTTACAAGAATCTAAAAGATACTGCTTACCAAGTTTTCCGGCTGTTAATACTATAATAAAAAACACTCTATCACAGATAGAGTGCTTTTTGCTTATTCTGTTCGCAATGCCACAACAGGATCTTTCTTTGCGGCGCTCTTGGAGGGGATAAGACCGGAGATTAGCGTCAGCACAACACTGATACCAATCAGAATAATCGCCGCAGGCAGAGGCAGGATCGCCCGGAGCGTAGGAATGCCGGTTAGGTGCTGAATAATTGCGTTGATGGGGATGCACAACAGGTAGGTTACCAACACGCCAAGCAAACCTGCCGAGAATCCAATCATAACAGTTTCTGCGGTAAACATATTGGATACATTCTTTTTGGATGCACCGATGGCACGGAGAATGCCGATTTCTTTTGTCCGTTCCTGGACGGAGATCAAGGTGATAACACCGATCATAATGGAGGACACCACCAGGGAAATTGCCACAAAGGCAATCAGTACATAGGTGATGGCGTCAATGATCGTGGTAACGGAGGCCAGCATAATGCCGATATAGTCGGTGTATTTGATCTTCTCCAGTTCTTCTTTGCCCTCGTTATAGTCAGCGATCACTTCTTCAATTACATCCTTATTGGCGAAGGAGGAGGCAAAAAGATGCACTCTGGAGGGATCGTCCAGATCCACGAAGCCTAATTTGAGCAGGTTATTATCGTAGCTGCTTTCGGAGAATTCCATAATCTCATCATAGTAATAGGCACACTGCTCGTCGGTGTAGGCGGCGGATTCCGCCTGGAAGGCAGCCATCAGCTTGTCGGGGGTCATACCCATCATCTGCGTGGCAGTTTGCTGGGCATATTGCATTTTGATCTGCTCTGCTACGATTTGGGAGAAGAAGTCCTTCAGTTCCTCATCGGTCATAGAGCTGACATAGTCTTCCACCTTGTCACTGCCGGCACCCATTTGGGCGGAAAGGGCTTCTACCAGGGCGTTTTCCATATCTTCACGGCTCATAGGCGCCAGCGTTTTGTTCACAGCTCCCTCCAGATATTCCGGAGAAGGTATGCTCTTGATACGGATATAGGTGGCAACTTTGTTGTTGTCATTCAGACCCTTCAGGAAGTTGCGGAAGGATTCTGCTTTTTCCTCCTGGGTAAGATTCTCGGTGTTTTCCGGGAAGGGTTTTCCGGTGATCACATCGGTTTCAGGCGTCTTCTTTTGGGCTTCGATAGCCGGAGAGTTTTGGGACTTGGTGATCACATATTCTGTCAGCGCACTGGTGTAGCCGATAGAGCCGTTGAGCATATTTGTGGCCGCATCTTCGTTGGGACGGATAATGCCGCTGACTTTCAGCTTGAGACCATTATCATAGAGATAACGGATGCCGGTGTCTGTTTCACGCAGGTCATTGTATAAGCCGGTGGTTTCGTCGTAGGTGTAACAATCGGAATTGAGGATCAGCCGATATTCCAGATTGCAGATTTCTTTATAGGACCACTTTCGCTCTTTGGTTTCCAATGTGGTGCCGTCCATAGCAGCAGACATCACTTTGTCAATCTCTTCCTCGGTGAGAAGACCCAACGCATAAAGAGTAATGTCGTCCAGCTCATTGTTTTTGTCCAGTACGAGAATGATCTCATCATAGCTATTGGGCCAGGAGCCGTAGACCAGATCATACTGCTTTTGCAGCACATCACTGACCGGCGCACCGTCTTTTCCCGGCAGCATTTCCTGCCACAGAGCCATTTGCTGCTCACGGACAGACATACCGGAGGACATCATTGTACCCATTGTGCCGCTGCCGCCGGCATTCAGCATCGCGGACATATCCGCGCCCATATATTGGCCGATTATCTCTGTCAGCAGTTCGCTGGTATCGGAGGGGATAATGCTGCCGTCTACATTCTTGGTGTAGACGATCAGAGGCAGTGTGTAGCTATACTGGATGCCACTGATGGCTGGATATAGTTTTGATTCGTCCTTCTTCTCCAGCTGCTTTTCCAGATATGATTTAAAGGATTTCAGATCATTTTCCTGCAGATCCATATTGTTTAAGGCATTGATCATATCATAAATCGCAGATTTTTGGTACACATCGTCCTTGCCGTGGTTACTGCTGTTGTTGGTGGCCTGCATAAAAGCTGACATCAATGCGGACATATCCACGGTTGTACCTTCAATGGTAATGGGGTAGGAGGACAGCGCCTCTTCCTGAACGGTATTGATGTAGGTCGTCATACCTTGGGAGATTGCCAAAATCAGTGCAATACCGATAATACCGATAGACCCGGCAAAAGAGGTTAAAATTGTTCGACCCTTTTTGCTGAACAGATTTTTAAAGGACAGATGAAAAGCTGTACCCAAAGACATTGCCGGTTTCTTCGAGGGTTTGCCGGGGGCTTTTTCTTCCTCTGTGGGAGCGGCATAGGGCATAGAATCGTCGGTGATCACACCGTCCAGCATGCGGATGATCCGGGTGGCATACTTTTCTGCCAATTCCGGGTTGTGGGTGACCATAACGATCAGTCGGTCTTTGGAGATTTCCTTCAGAATATCCATAACCTGTACGCTTGTCTCTGTGTCCAGTGCGCCGGTAGGCTCGTCTGCCAAAATGATGTCCGGGTTGTTAACCAGTGCCCGGGCAATGGCAACACGCTGCATCTGTCCGCCGGACAGCTCGTTGGGCTTTTTATAAAGCTGATCTCCAAGACCCACATCTTCCAATGCCTTTTTAGCCTGCTTTCTGCGCTGGGCTCTGGACACACCGGAAAGGGTCAGCGCCAGCTCCACATTTTGCAGAACAGACTGGTGAGGAATGAGGTTATAGCTTTGGAACACAAAGCCGATAGAATGGTTGCGGTAGGTGTCCCAATCCCGATCCTTAAAGTCCTTTGTGGAGCGGCCGTTGATGATCAGATCACCGGAGGTGTACTGATCCAATCCACCGATAATATTGAGCATTGTGGTCTTGCCACAACCGGAGGGGCCAAGAATGGTTACAAACTCATTCTTCCGGAAGCTTAAATCGATGCCCTTGAGTGCATTGACCTGACCGCTTCCGGCAGGATAGATTTTTACAATGTCTTTTAATTCCAGCATAATAAAGACCTGCTTTCTTCATACATAATTTTCCTTTTATAGTATACACATAATTATAGCAGAAAAAAGAAACAATATATGAATTTTTACGGTATTTATCAAAAAATATAAAATATCGCCCACCTTTTGGTGGGCGATAAGGCTTATTTTAAGGACATTATCACATTTTGGATGCGTTGGACCGTCCGGTCGTAGCCGAGAATCTGCATAACGGTGTACAGATCGGGAGAATTGGTCTTACCGGTAACCGCTTGACGGATCATTGTGGAGATGTCCGCAACGGTGCCGGGGAAGGCGTCCGGGTCCTGCTTGTAGGCCTTCATATCTGTGGTAAAGCCAAGCTCGGTGGTAATTTCCTTGACCTTTTCAAACCATACACCGGAGTCGTCTTGAATATCGAACCGCTCCAGGAACTTTTCCAGGGCAGAGATGATAACATCCTTGGAGAACTTCTCATCAAATGCCGGTGCCTGGAGATACTCGTCATAGAAGAAATCCATATAAGGCTTGGCTTCCTTCCAGGTGGCGATGTCCTTACGGGGCTTTTTGCCGCCACGGCCAATGGCCAGGATGGATACGGCATATTCCGGTGCTGCGGTAAGCTTTTCAGCAAACTCCGGATCAAACTCTTGTGCCCACTCAACCAGGAGTGCGTACACCTTTTGGGCATCCATTTTTGCGATTTCGTTTTTGCTCACATCAGTCAGCTTAGCATAGTCAAAAAGGCTGCCTGCCGGATTGAGCTTTTTGGGGCTAAACTTGAAATCATCAACCGGTGCAGTGGGATTTGCACGACGCCAATCCTCAAAGTTGGAATTGAGGATGGTCATCACATACTCGTAAACCGCCTCCACCGGGAAACCCTCGGCCTTGTAGAAGGTCAGCGCCAGCTCCGGGTCTTTCCGCTTGGAAAGCTTGCGCTTGGACGCACCGTCCATTTTCATCAGCGGTCCAATATGGACATACTTGGGAAGCTTGAAATTCAGCGCCTTGAAAAGCTGAATGTGGAAGGGCAGGGTAGGCAGCCACTCATCACCCCGGACAACATGGGTAGTGCGCATCAGGTGATCGTCAACTGCGTGGGCGAAGTGATAAGTGGGGATTCCGTCGGATTTCAAAAGGACGTGATCCACATCGTTTTCCGTAATGGTAAGCTTTCCTTTGACCAAGTCGTCAAATTTGTACTGGTTTTCGATAGAACCGGTGGAACGGAAACGCAGCACCCAGGGGTTGCCGGCATCCAGCTGCGCCTGAATGTCTTCCATAGAACGGTCACGCCACATGGCATATTTGCCGTAATAACCGGTGGTTTCCTTATTGGCCTCCTGCTGGGCGCGCATATCGGCAAGCTCCTGCTCAGTGCAGAAGCAAGGATAGGCCATACCTTCGGATACCAGCTTTTTGGCGTATACGTGATAAATTGCTGCTCGCTGACGCTGACGGTAAGGACCGTACAATCCGGCATCACCGTCGATTGTCGCACCTTCGTCAAACTGGATGCCGTAGTGCTTGAGGGTGTTGATCAGCACTTCCACCGCACCGGGAACTTCCCGCTTTGCATCGGTATCTTCCACCCGAAGAAACAGCACACCACCGGACTGATGGGCCATCCGTTCAGCGGTCAGACCCTGCACCAGATTGCCCAAATGGACAAAGCCGGTGGGGGAGGGCGCCATACGGGTAACTACCGCGCCTTCCGGCAGATTTCTGATAGGATATTTTTCTTCCAATGTCTCCGGCGTGTCTGTTACCTGAGGAAACAGCAGCTCGGCAAGAAGCTGATAATTCATAGTAATCTCCTATAATCTGATTTTTTTAATACTATAGCATAGATAAGGCAATAAAGTCAATTTCTCATTGCGTTTTTTTCCCTTCTGTGGTACAATACTGGAAATTACAAAAACGAGGCGAAGACTATGGAAGAAATTGTCCAGAAGAAGAGAATGTTATCTGGCATCAAGCCCTCCGGTGATCTAACCCTGGGCTCGTATCTGGGTGCCGTTAAGAATTGGGCAGAGCGCGCTGATCAGTACGACTGCTTTTACTTTATGGCTGACCTGCATGCCATTACCGTCCGGCAGAACCCTGCGGACCTGCGTCGGCGCACACTGGAACAGCTGGCACAGTATATTGCCTGTGGCCTGGATCCGGAAAAGAATACCCTTTTTGTTCAGAGCCATGTGCATCAGCACGCGGAACTGGGATGGGTGCTGGATTGCTATTCCCAGTTTGGAGAACTGAGCCGTATGACCCAGTTTAAGGACAAGTCTGCCAAAAATGCTGACAACATCAATGCCGGCCTGTTCACCTATCCCAGTTTGATGGCTGCGGATATTCTGCTGTATCAACCGGACCTGGTGCCTGTTGGTGAGGATCAGAAACAGCATGTGGAGTTGACCCATACCATCGCTCGCCGTTTTAATGGTATCTATGGCGATGTGTTTAAGATTCCCGAGCCCTTCATCCCGAAAGTAGGTGCAAGGGTTATGTCTTTGACCAATCCCACCGCCAAGATGTCCAAGTCTGAAGATGAGGATACCGGCAGAGTGCTGCTGATGGATGATCCTGCGTTGATTATGAAACAGTTCAAGCGCGCCATTACCGACTCCGACACGGAAAATTGCGTTCGCTATGACAAGGAGAATAAACCCGGTGTCAGCAACCTGATGACGATCTACTCGGCTGTTACCGGTAAGACCTTTGAAGAAATCGAATCGGAATTTGCCGGCTGCGGTTACGGCAAGTTTAAGCCGGCGGTTGGTGAGGCTGTCGTGGAAACCCTGCGTCCGATTCGTGAGGAGACCCAGCGCCTGCTGAAAGACAAAGCCTATCTGGAGAGTGTTTACCGTAGCGGTGCGGAAAAGGCTGCCTATGTGGCAGAAAAGACCCTGCGCAAGGTCTATAAGAAGGTCGGTTTCTTGCAGAGATAATGTAGAACATCCTTTGCCTACTGGCAAAGGATGTTTTTTACATAAAGAAATATAAAGCCAGCGTTAACAGGGCGGTGTTTTTATCCTCGTCACAATCTCCTGCCATCAGAAGCAGAAGCAGGATGACCATCAAATCGCCGGAATCCATATCCTTGGGAAGGAGCTTTTTGAAAAAGCCGGTAATACTGTCTTGCTCCCGATGCGTATGGCAAGGCTTTTCCGGTCGGGGTTTTTCCGGTGGCTTTTCCGCAGGAGGTGGCGGACAAGGCTCACTTTTGTGGGGTGGGCGCTTTTGCGCTTCCGGTCGTTGGGGCTCTTGCATCCGGCTTTTCCTGTAAGAGCCATCCGGCTGTGGAATATATCGGTTATACATAAATCACCTGCTTAAAAATGCGGATGCCAAGGATGCCATTTTTGCGGCACGCATTGCTTTTTCCAATTTTGTGATCCGGCTGCGGTTTAAGTATGGACCAAGGGCTTTTAACAGATTGCGCTGATTGTTGTCGATATTGCTTTTTCCTGCCAGACCGGAAAGCTTTTGCAGCATCCCTGGGTCAATGTCCGGCAGTTTAAAACCGGGAGTTTCCTGGGGCGGGGGAGGCGCTTCCGGCTGGGACTGATTGAATGTTTGCGCCATTGCCATAATCTTTTGCATCATTTCCGGGTTGCCGAGAATGGCATTCATTTGGCTTTGCATATCATCCATTTGCTTTTCCTCCCATTTGCTGCAGCAGGGATTTGATCTTCTGCGATTCCATTAACGGTGACAGCGAAGCCTTTGCCTGCTCATAATTGCCGGATGCGACCTGCTCCATTGCTTTTTGCAGTGCAGTTGGGTCTGCGTTTTGCAGCATTGCGATCAGCTGCTTTCCGGCAGGACTTTGCGCCATCTTCAAGATGTCCTGTTGAGAAAAATCACCGGAATTTTTCGACATTTCATTGCCTCCAGTCTAAAATCCTGCTATAATTGTTACAGTATTACTATATGCGCAGAAAGGGTGAATGGTGTACTGTGAAAATTCTTGTGATGTCGGATTCCCATTCCGGCTTGTACTTTATGCGACAATGTATTCAAAAAGTAAGGCCCGAGCATATTGTGCATCTGGGAGACCATTTCGATGACGGTGTGGCAATGGCCGAGGAAAACCCACACATCCGCTTTCATCAAGTTCCCGGAAACTGCGATGGTCTTCGTTGTATGCCCTGGCAGGCGGAAACAATGTGCTATCCCATAGGTGGGGTAAAGGTGTTTATGACCCACGGACATAAACACGCGGTAAAATCTGATACGCATCGCCTTTTGGCGGATGCAGAAAAAAGTGGTGCGCAGATCGTTATGTACGGTCACACCCACCAGGCAGAGTGTTATCAGACAGAAGACGGTATGTGGGTATTAAACCCCGGAAGCTGCCGCACATCCGAGGGCAGTGTGGGAGTTGTTGAGATAGAAGACGAAAAGATATCCGCCTGCTATCTTCTTAAGCAGACGGATATCTTCTGATTAGAATAAAAGCATCACAAACAGTAGACTGGCTGCAGCACCGGCACCTATGGCACCGATCAGCAGATTGTCCAGCACCTTGTTCAGTACTTCCTGTCGGGTTGCCGCGTTGGGATAACGCTTGCCAATATTAGTGTTTATGTTGGTGGTGTGTATGATTGCAGTTTTCATTTCGTTTACCTCCTTTGTTTTTGTATCTTAATGATACGACAGTAACGGTCCTATAAAACGGACTGATTAAGCTTTTTATCAAACCCTTGCATCTTGCTTTAAAATATGCTATATTAATTGCAGTAATGACTCCGCTGGAGGTAAATTATGGGTAATGTGAAAAAAAGAGAAACGTCCCAGTTTATGCATACATTCAAAGGCGTTTGCAAGCTTCTTTTTAAGCTTCGGGGCCTGATTCTTGGCATTCCTATTGCGGCTGCGGCTATTGTGATGGCCATTAACAATCAAATTAAACTGCCGGATAATGTGGGCATTATTTTGACTGCCTCCGGTGAGCAGGCACAAACAATCAGCAAAACCCTTGCGGTGTTAGGTCCTTTGGGTTTGACGGCGATTTGCCTTGTTTTGGTTTTTTGCTCTCGCAAGGTGCTGTATCCCTGGCTCATCAGCGTGTTCTCTCTGGCACTTCCGTTGCTGATCTTGTTTATCAATACTTTTGGTTAATAATAAAGGCAGATGTTCATTGGAACATCTGCCTTTTTGTCATATGGGCGGAGTGAGAGGGATTTGTTTGCGTTTTGCCAAAGGCAAAACTAATGTAGCCGACAGTGTTTGCACTGTCGTCAGCAACAGTCCACCGGTGAAGTAGTCAATAGTTAGTGTACACAAAAGCAACTATATCACCAGTTCTGTTCGATACAGGACTGGTGGTTTTCCTTTTAGTTTGCGGACGGGGCGTTCGTAGTTGAAATAGTGGATAGCTTGCTCGACTGTGGTACGCAAATCATCTTGTTCCCGGTACCGGAAATGCTTACGAAGTGTGTCTTTGAATCGACCCCAAAAGCTTTCCATCACTGCGTTGTCATGGGGATTCCCAGCTCTTGACATACTTTGAATCACATTGTATTCTTTAAGTAGGTTGCAATAACCTGCTGATGAGTACTGGACACCTTGGTCGCTGTGCAAAAGGACTTGGTGTTCGGTGCTCATTTTCTTTTGTAGAAGGCGCTCTGCTGGCCTCATAACAAGCAAGTTGTCAAAGGTATCACTAAGTTCCCATTCTACTATTTCATTATTAAACAAATCCAGGTAGCCTGCTAGGTAATACCATTTGTTGTTATGTTTTATATATGTAACATCGGTTACGATCTTTTCTAACGGTCTCTCGGATCTGAAATTTCGGTTCAATACATTGGTATATCTTGCATGTTCTGCTCCTTCCGCTAACGGTACCTTACGACGAGGAAAATACCCTTTAATTCCTAGCCTTTTCATAGATTTCCAGACCGTAGGATCACTAACAACCCAACCGAATTCAAGGCATAGCTTGTCTTTGATCTGGCGATATCCCATCATTGGATGATGGTTGTGAATATCCAAAACATAGTTATCTAATATCTGATTTGTTTTTTCATAACGATTTAACTGACCGTCTCTCTTCAACCATTTATAGTACCCGCTACGAGACACACCGTAGATATCACACAATTCGCTTACAGAGTGTCTTTCTGACTGCTTATAGATTTCGGCATACATCTCTTGGATCATCTTTTTCGGGCATCGCCCCCTTTTTGTTCGTTCTGTTTTTTTAGCCGAAGCACCTCTGCGTCTTTCATTACCAATTCTCTTTTTAATATCTCGATTTGGTATTGCAGTTGCTCTTCATAGGAAAGATTTTTCCGGTGTCTATACCTGGCGAGGGGGTCGCTGGCTCTTTTCTTTGGTTCTAGTCCAGCTTCTCCTTCTGCAAGATACCTATTTGTCCACCTAAGAACCTGGCTTTGATTGCAGCCAATCTCCCTAGCCAACGCTCTGCAAGTTTCTCCTGCTAAGTTTCTCTTGACTACGGCGAGTTTTTCCTCTTTAGTTCTCACAACATATTCTCTTGCCATGTCAACACCTCCAATTTTATAATAGCATAAAAAATGATGGTAGGCACTTTTGTGTCTACCATCATTTTATCACTTCACCGGTGGGGTGTTGCTGACACCAGTGCAAACACTGGTGTCTACCTTAATTTTTGCCTTTGGCAAAAATGCAAACGAATCTCCAGCGGGTCACATGGCGTTAGCCATAACCCAGCGGGGTATCCAGTTACCATCCAGCGTCAATCCAGAGCGTATCCAGTGGCTTTGCAGAGCGTATCCAGTGGCTTTGCAGAGCGTATCCAGTGGCTTTGCAGAGCGTATCCAGTGGCTTTGCAGAGCGTATCCAGTGGCTTTGCAGTTACTTTCCCCTTGTTCTCTATAGAGAAAGAGAACAAGAATGAGATAGAGATAAAGATAGAGTATGAGACAGAGTGTGAGTAAGAGAAAGATTGGATCGCAGCCCTTGTGGGCTGCCCGGTGGGGGGGTCTACCCAGCGAAATGTTTTTTTGATATAATACAGCCAGGCGTATGGGCAGGAAAGCCGGTGATCTTTGGCAGGCTTTGGTGGGGGCCTACCGGATGACCGGTGCTTGTGATACAATGCACTCAGGCAAGGCTTCGGTGGAGTATTTTTGGGCGGATACTTCATCGACAGAGGAATATTTTGGAGGTAAAATTATCCGAAAAAATAACCGAAGAAAATATTGGTATTATCAAGGAATATTCTAGGTTTACATCTTTTTTCGGTTTTATTATACTAAAAACAGCGAAACATAAGCAAAAGCAAGGGGGATTTGATATGAAAACTTATCTTCGTCATAAAATTCATAATGTTATCAGCATCAAAGAACTTGCCGCTATGGAGTACCTGGACTTTGCAGGTAAGTACAAAGACTATATAGACTACCATAACTTTTGGGAGATGTGCTATGTGGAGACCGGCACATCGACGCTGAACATAGAAGGGGAGAGAATCCCTTTGAAGACCGGCGATGTAGCCTTTGTGCCACCGGAGAAGAATCACTTTTATACAACGGATAATATTGCCGAATGCCGTGTGTTTGTGGTTTGCTTCGAGACATTCTCTTATGACATTAAGACTTTGGGTGGAATGGCCTTTGCCCTGGACATAGGACTGAAGGATTGTGTGGAAAAGATCATTGACGAATATACCCACACCTTCTTTACAGATGAGGAAGACCATTTGGTGGTTTTGAAAAACCCCAATTTCGGTGGTCAGCAGATCATCATTTTGCTGCTGGAGTATCTGATCATTTGCCTTTTGCGCAGACTTTCTGTGGAAAAGAATCCGGATGTTATTTTCTTAAGCAAGGATGATTTCTATGCAAAGCTGACGGATATCATCATCGATTATTTCCAGACCAATGTCAGCGCCAAGCTGTCACTGACGGATGTGTGCAATAAGGTCAACTATTCCCGTTCCTTCCTTTGTAAGATCTTCAAGGAGCAGACCGGTGAGACGCTGTCGTCTTACTTTAACCGCCTGAAGATCCAGGAATCGCAAAAGCTTCTGGAAGAGACCAATATGAGCATTACCGATATCTCTAAGGAGCTTGGTTTTACGGATGTAAAATACTTCGGCTCGCTGTTTAAGAAAATGGTGGGCACGACCCCCTCGGAATATAAAAAGCTTTGCCGGAAAAAGTAACAAAATCTCCCGAAACTTATGTTTCGGGAGATTTTTTATGGCTTTATTTTGTACAGACCGTGGCGATTGCAGTAGTAATACAGATATCCCTTGCCGCGCAGCTGCAGCCGGGTCTCGGCATTGCCTTCCGGATAGAACTTCACCAGCTGTATCCGGTCCGCGGTGACAAATGCCACAAAGGAAATGAAATGGTCCTTGGTCATACCGTGGTTTATGGTGATAAAATGCTCGTCTTCCACCTTTTCGATGGTGATGGGATGTTCTTCGTCGGCTTCCTCTGCCTCCAATGGGGGTAAGGCAATACCGCAACAGCTGACCACTGTATCACCGGCACTGTGGAGGATGTTGCCGCAGACGGGGCATACATAGAATTTGCACCGGAGCATATTGGCGGAAATGTTTCGGTTGGTGATCTGCTCACCGCTGAATAGCTCAATTACCGAAATGCCCAAAGCTTGCGCCAGCGGCTGCAGCAAAGATATATCCGGCAGGCCTTTGCCGGTCTCCCATTTGGAAATGGTCTTGCTGCTGACACCGATCTTCTCTGCCAGCTGCGCTTGGGTCAGCTTTCGATTTTCTCGCAGCTGTTTAATGGCGGCACCGGTTACATAGCGATTCATTTTGCCACATCCTTTCATCCCAAGCATACCATAAAAGAAAGCCTTGAGCAACCTATGCTCCGTAGACTTGCGTTGCCGCGGCAAACGCGGTATAATAACAAAGAGGTGAAGAATATGCTGATCGAAGCAATTGCAAAACGGAAATCTATTCGCAAGTTTGCGGACAAAAAGGTAGAGCCGGAAAAGGTGGAAAGCCTTCTGCGCGCGGCAATGCGCGCCCCCAGCGCTATGAACGGACAGCCCTGGGAATTTATTGTTGTGGACGACCCGGTGATTTTGCAGAAGCTGAAAACTTTCAGCCCCTATGCCGCGCCGTTGAAGAGCGCGCCGCTGGCTGTGGTGATTCTGGAAAGGGAAATGCTCCGGCGCAAGGCTTTGGGTATTTCTCATATGGGCGCGCACGATCTGGGCGCGTGTACGGAAAACCTGCTGCTGCAAGCGGTGGAGGAAGGTTTGGGCGCTGTCTGGATGGGCGTTATGAAGGACGAAGGAATGCAGCAGAAGCTGCGTTCCATCTTGAACTTTCCCAAGAAGCGCAGCGCTTTTGCTGTGATTGCCGTAGGCTATCCGGCCGAGGGTGTGGATATGACCGCAGAGGACCGGTTTGACCCGGAAAGAATACATTATAACTGCTATGGATAATTACGAACTGCAAGTAGATATTGCAAAAAAGCTGTTTTTGCAGTACGACCAGGGCCTGCTGACAGAAAAGTTTGGTTTGCAGGCAGAGGAAAACTACCTCTATCTGACGTATCTGAACACGCCTTGCCGCCTTTGCAGAAAAACCGGCGCGGTAGAAGAATACAAAGGAACGCTCTGGCAGGAATGCCGGCAGTACAGCACAGTAATGACTGTCTACGATTTGCTTTGCCACAACAAGGGGACGACCTTGCCAACCCTTGCAAACCGGTGGTGTACGGTGGGTACATTCATTGTGGCCGGTGTTAGCGAAACGGAAGATTTCACCCGGAAATATGCGGCTTTTTTCGATGGACGGCTGGATGCACTGTGGGCCGCTTGTGAGGCCCTGGGCGGTGTTTTCCAGGAACGAATGGCCGGGGCAGATCTTACCTGTAAATTCCCGGTAACGGCCTTCTTTTCGGTGCTGCTGCAGTTCTGGGAGGGGGATGAGGAATTCTCGCCCCGGGTGCTGCTTTTGTGGGATCAAAACACAATGGATTTTATGCACTTTGAAACCACATTCTATTTGCAAGGCGACTTGCTGGGTCGCTTGAAAGATCAAATGGAGGGACTGCTATGAAATTGCTTGCAGAAGCTTTGACCAAGTTTATATGCGGCCTTTTGCTGGTGGGACTGTTGATCTTTTTGCCTGCCGGTACGGTGGAATATACATATGGCTGGCTGCTGATGGGCCTGCTTTTTGGACCGATGCTGATTGCCGGCTTTGTGATGCTTTTCAAATCCCCGGTCTTTCTTCGAAAGCGGCTGGATGCCAAAGAAAAACAAGCGACCCAGAAAGGCGTTGTTGCGCTGTCGGGCCTTATGTTTATTGCCGGCTTCCTGGCGGCGGGCCTGGACTACCGCTTCGGCTGGTCCAAGATGCCCGATTGGGTGGTCATTGTCGCATCGGTGCTGTTTTTGGCTGCCTATGGCTTATACGCAGAGGTGATGCGGGAAAATGCCTACTTAAGCCGCACGATCAAAGTGGAAGAAGGTCAGACAGTGGTGGATACCGGGCTGTACGGTATTGTCCGGCATCCGATGTATGCGGTGACGATTTTACTGTTTTTGATGATGCCCCTGGTGCTGGGGTCCTGGTATGCGTTGATCGTCTTTGGGGTTTACCCGGTGATCATCGTTATCCGGCTCAAAGACGAGGAAAAACTGCTGACAAAGGAGCTTCCCGGCTACGGTGAATATAAACAGAAGGTCAAGTACAGACTCATTCCGTTTGTATGGTGAGAAAATCGCGTGAAAAACAATTTCTGTTATGCGTAATTGCAGAAAGAAATGGAGGATAGAAATGCTTGAATTTTTGATAATCGTGCTGTTTATATGCTTGTCTGTGGGGGCGATCCGGCTGATGCTGAAAGCGGCCTGGGGACTGGCAAAGATCGTTGCGATCTTGCTGATCATTGCTGCCTTTCCGACCTTGTTGGGCCTTTTGCTGGTGGCCGGGGGACTGGCACTGCTGATTCCCATTGTGTTACTGGGCGCAGCCTTCCTGATCTTAAAAGCGTGCTTATAAACAAATTCCCGGGAGCATTGCTCCCGGGAAATTTTTAGCGCTTCATTAGTTTGTTCAGCTTTTGAATCTTGTCTTTTTCAATGTAATAGATGATCAGCCAAATGATGGCATAGCCGGCAAGGAAAATACCGGTAAACACCAGAATGGGAACAAGGGAATTTTGCAGCCAGCCGTTGAGCAGATAGGTGAGGATATACACCACATACAGCGCGCCGCCGTGAAGCAAAATCATCATTGCCAGAGGCAGCTGTTCCATTTGATAAATGGCGGTCATGCCGGCAACGACAAAGGCCATTACTGTGATGGTCAAAATGCCCATACAGACCTCTCTGGGGGAGAACGACGCTACTGCGCCGGTGGCGCCCAGAATGCCGTAAATAACGGCCAGCACCAGCGGTCCACCTGCGGCGCAGATCAGACCGCGAAACAAAAACTCTTTCCAAAACGTCTTCATTTTGATTCAAACCTCCTTTTGATTTGGGCAAAGCACCGCCGGGAAACATATTCGGTGTAGCCGCATTTAAAAACGGCATCCACACTGCCTGCATAAGTAACCGCAAAGCGGTCCAGGTGATTTTCGTTGGCCAGGGCGCTTTTGTTGATGCGAACGAAAGATGTGGGGAGTATGCCCTCCAATTCGTACAGACGCTGCTTTAGTCTGTACCGGCGATTGGCGGAATCGATGGCGTAGGTTTTGCCGTCCAGAACGGTAACACACGCAATTTCAGAAACGGACAGCATTTTGATGTCGTCCTCGGTGTAACCGGGAATCCGGTCGGTGTACTTGGAAACCAACCCTTCGATTTCGTCGATCAG
>JAGBVD010000029.1 GCA_017630495.1 Oscillospiraceae bacterium | reverse complement strand
CCATAGCTATATTGCCAACCACCAGCACCTGAATCAGGAAGACTTTCTGATGCTCACCGGTGTGGAGGTGGACCTGGAGGAGTTAAGCGACATCAAAAAGTGGGGACATCTGAAGGTCAGCCATTTCTGCCTTATCAGCAAGGAGCCGGAAAACCTGTGGGTACCTTTCAAAGACCCTAACCCCATCCCCAACAGCAAGGCCTACGAGCCTACCAATATCATCGGCGTTTGCAGCCGGGAACACTCCCCGGAAAACGCCAACGCCGTCATTGCCGCCTGCAACGAACACGGCTATCTGGTCACCTACAACCATCCCTGCTGGTCTCTGGAAAACTACCCGGAGTATGCCCCTTTGAAGGACCTTTGGGGTATGGAGTACCGCAACAGCGGCTGTATTGCCGAGGGTTACGACGAAAATAACGGCTGGGTCTATCAGGATCTACTGCTGCTGGGCAACCGCCTGATGCCGGTTGCTGCCGACGATATGCACCGTCCGCTCCACCGGGGCAACGACTACCCGGTGCTGGGCGACAGCTTCAATATGATCGGCGCAAAAGACTTAAGCTACGAAGCCGTCATTGAAGCTATGGAAAAGGGCGATCTGTATGCCTCCTGCGGTCCGGAGATTACCAAGCTGACAATGGATGGCGCAAAGCTGCACATCGAATGTTCCCCCGCCACCAAGATCCAGGTCGTCACCCAGATGCGCTATGCCCACCTGGCCTGCGCGCCGGAAGGGGAGAGCCTGACCGAGGCAGATTTTGATATGACCAAGTGGCTGCAGCTGTGCGAAAACGACCATGTGGCCTTCTTCCGGCTGATCGTCACCGATGCCACCGGCCGCTATGCGGTCACCCGCGCTTACCATTACGACGAGGTTACCAAGGAGTAATTATGTTTTCTGATGTTTTGTTAACTGTTGACTTTGACCGGACCTTAACCGGCCCGGACTCCCAGATCCCCCAGAGAAATCTGGAAGCCATCACATATTTTATGGAAAATGGAGGCAAGTTTACAGTAAATACCGGCCGCAGCGGCGCCACCTTCTGGATGCACCTGGACACACTGCCCCACAATGCTCCCTGGCTTTTGTACAACGGCAGCGCCGCCTATGATAACGGCCAGCTGATCAATTGCAAACCTCTGGATATGGATGTAAACGAGGTTATGCAGAAGATGATCCAGCTGTTTCCGGATATGAATCTGGAAATTCAGGGTACGAAGGTCCATTATTTGGTTAATGCCACCCCGGAGATGGACGAGGTCTATAAAAATCTGAACTGGCGCTATACCCGGCAGCCTTACGACGAAGCGCAAGGCCCGTTTATGAAATTTGCCCTGTTCGGCCAGCCCCGGACTCCCGATATGTCCACCTTCTATGACATCTCCGAGGAAGAGGAGCGCCGTTTTGTGGAAGCAGAACGAATGCTCCACGCGCTTTACCCTGGCAAAATTGAGACCTTCCGGGCCGCGCCCCGAATCATCGATGTCCACGCAAAGGGTGTTTCTAAGTGCGCCGCCGCCCGGAATCTGCAAAAGCAGCTGGGCAGAAAGATATTGGTATGTGTAGGCGATGCGGAAAACGATATCACCATGCTGCAGGGCGCAGATTATGCCTTTTGCCCCAGCGACGGCGTGATCGCAGACCAGTTTCCCAATGTCTGTCCCTGCGGTGAGGGAGCCGTTGCAGATGTAATTTATAACGAAATCCCGAAAATTCTGGGGATTCAGCCTTGACACAGCCAAATTATTATGCTAGAATCTTCTAGCTAATGTTTCGAGGCCTACGCGGGTGTAGTTCAATGGTAGAACACCAGCCTTCCAAGCTGGATACGCGGGTCCGATTCCCGTCACCCGCTCCAAGAAATGCGCCAGTAGCTCAGTTGGATAGAGCAACTGCCTTCTAAGCAGTAGGTCGGGGGTTCGAGTCCCTCCTGGCGTGCCAAACTACCTGGAGGGCACTGTAGGCCTTATGCACCTACGCAACCTGCAAGGTTTATAGGACTCGAACCATTCAAATGCAACGCGGATGAGCGTTGCTCGCGAGGGCTTGACCGAGCGAAACCTTTATTTTCACCAACGGTGAAAATGCAAACGAGTCCCTCCTGGCGTGCCAAGAAAACCGCTTCGCGGTTTTCAGTTATATTCGCCTTACGGCGAGTTATATTGTCTTCGACAGTTATATTTGCTCCGCAAGTTATATTGCCTGCGGGCAGTTAGGCGAATATAATATAACTTTCTGCGTCAGCAGAAAATATAACGAAATCCGCCAGGATTTCATATAACTCATAACTAAATATGGTGGGTGTCGCCAAGAGGCCTAAGGCACCGGATTGTGGTTCCGGTATTCGTGGGTTCGAATCCCATCACCCACCCCATAAAAAAGAGAGTAGCATTTGCTACTCTCTTTTTTATATGGGTATTTGTGGGTGATGGGATTCGAAAGGCCGGCCGTGCATAGCACGGCAAAAACAGTCCGGTGGACTGTTTTTAGGCCGTGGGAGAATCCATAGACAGCAGAGCGCAGTCCGTAGGACTGTGAAATGCTGTCTATCTTTTTCTTTTGTGGGTGATGGGATTCGAACCGCCCACCCATTGATTTGCGAATGCATCCGGCACAGATGTAGGCGCAGATCAATCCCAGCATCCCACAAGGCCTATTTCTCTTGCAATTCCTCCACGCCCGGAAACAACTCCAAACGCATCATATATTCCAATAATTCCTTGCTCAAATACTCCTTTGAAACAAATATATCTTCTTCCGATTCTCTCTGCACAAAGTTTTCACAGCTATTATACGGCCTTTTCCTTTTGACTCTGCCAAACACGCAATGTCCACAAAACACCCGGAATATCTTTCGTTTATCCAAACTGTAATGCTGCCGAAAATACTCGCAATTTTTGCATGTATTGTTATCCATACGATCACCCCCACCCGCATTATAGAGTTTATAACTCTAAAAGTCAATAGAGTTATAAACTCTATGTTATTCTATTTCCGAGGTGATACTATGCACTACGCAGAGAGAATTCGCGCACTGCGCGAAGACAACGACAAAACCCAAACAGAAATTGCCCTTTTGCTGAAAATCGGACAGAAAACATATTCTGATTATGAGCTGGGCAAAACCCGTATACCGGTTGACAGTTTGATTGTTCTTGCCAAGCTGTACAATGTCAGTATGGATTACATTTGCGGTGTTAGCAATACACGCAACGCTTTCCCTCATAAATAACAAAGAGGACAACCCACTGGGTTGTCCTCGTTCTTTTATCTAACTTCGTCCAAAATCAGCTTACAGGCGCCGTAGACACCGGCATCGTTACCCAAGGTGGCCAATGCAAATCGTGTTTCCCGGCAGGCGTGGAAGGCGTACTTGTCATAGTAGCGCCGCACGCCGTCCAAAAGCATCTGCCCTGCTTTGCTGACACCGCCGCCCAGCACAATCACTTCCGGATCGACCACGCAGCAGATATCGCCCAAAAACCGGCCCATATAGTCATATACCTGCTCCAAAATCTCCTGTGCCGCAACATCCTTTTCCTTTGCCGCATCAAAAATATCCTTGCAGGTCAAGTTCTCGATGCCACGCAGGGGAGAGGGGATATCACAATTTTCCAGGTGCTTTTTAGCCAGCCGCACAACACCCGTTGCGGAGCAGTACTGCTCCACACAGCCGTGTTTGCCGCAGCCGCAGGTGTCCGTTTCGTCCCGCTCCATAGTCAGGTGGCCGATTTCACCGCCTGCGCCGTGGCTGCCGGGGATCACCTTGCCACCCAACACAATACCGCCGCCTACACCGGTGCCCAGGGTGGCCATAACCATATTTTCACAGCCCTGGCCGCCGCCTTTCCAGCATTCGCCCAGCGCCGCCACATTGGCATCGTTTCCTGCCTTCACCGGCAGACCTGTCAAATCTTGCAGTGCCTTTTCAATATTGAAAACACCCCAGCCCAAATTGATACAGCGGTTTACTGTGCCATCCGCTCTTACCGGGCCCGGCACACCGATACCGATACCGGCCACGGACGCTTTGTCAATTCCGTGATCCTTTATATGTGTATCGATGGATGCGGCAATGTCCGGCAAAATGTTTTCACCGTCATTTTCGGTCCGGGTGGGAATCTCCCACTTGTGCAGCAGCGCGCCTTCCCCATCGAAAAACGCCAGCTTCACCGTTGTGCCGCCCAAATCTACGCCAAATCCGTATTGCATATAAACTCCCCCTTGTGTTTCTCTTTCCATCATACACCAAACCGTTTAATTTGCAAAGGAAATTTCAAAATTTCCTTGAATTTTTCTTTCGTTTGCGATAACATAAGGAAAGAAAACCGAAAGGATGGTATCTTTTATGATAAATGTAGATATTTCCAATGTATGGGGCCGCGTATCCCTGCCGGATCTGCTGGCTATGGAGAAAGAGGTCTTTCACGCCCATAAGGTCCTTGCAGAAGGTCTTTCCGAGGGTAACGATTTTCTGGGCTGGCTGAATCTGCCGGTAGAAAAGGAAACGGAAGAGATCTGCCGTATTCGTGCCGCTGCCAAGCGCATTCGCGAAAACTCCGATGTGTTTGTCGTGGTAGGCATCGGCGGTAGCTACCTGGGCCCCCGGGCCGCCATTGAGCTGATGCAGGGCGGTAACCACAACATCGGCAAGGGTAAGGGTAACCCCCAGATCTTCTATGCCGGCAACACCCTGTCCACCCGTTACTGGAACGAGCTGTGCCGCCTGCTGGAGGGCAAGGATTTCTCCATCGCCATTATCTCCAAGTCCGGCACTACCACCGAGCCTGCTATCGCAACCCGCGCCCTGCGCTGGATGCTGGAGCGCAAGTATGGCACCGAGGGCGCCAAGGAACGCACCTACGCTATCACCGACCCGGTCAAGGGCGCTTTGCGTCAGATGGCCGAGGAGGAAGGCTGGGAAACCTTCGTAATTCCGCCCAATGTGGGTGGTCGTTACAGCGTTCTGACCGCTGTTGGTCTGCTGCCTATGGCTGTAGCCGGCATCGATCCTATGGAGGTTATGCGCGGTGCGGCCCAGGCCAAGAAGGATTACGACCTGCGCAGCTTTGAAAACCCGGTTTGGCTGTATGCTGCTGCCCGAAACCTGCTGTACCGCAACGGCAAGAGCATTGAAATTCTGGAATCCTTTGAGCCTGGCTTTAAGATGATGGGCGGCTGGTGGCAGCAGCTCTTCGGCGAAAGCGAAGGCAAGGACGGCAAGGGTATTTTCCCGGCAACCGCCGAGTTTACTCCCGATCTGCACTCTCTGGGTCAGATGATCCAGCAGGGCGAGCGCAACATCTTTGAAACTATGGTCCGCTTCAACGCTCCGGAAAAGAAGCTGGTCATTGGCGGCGATGCCAAGAACCTGGACGGTTTGAACTATTTGGAAGGCAAAACCCTGGATTTCGTGGACGAAAAGGCATATTTGGGAACTTTGGCCGCCCATGTAGACGGCGATGTGCCGGTAATCACCATGGATATGGGTGATCTGACCAACGAAAAGCTGGGCGAAATGTTCTATTTCTTTGAGCTGGCCTGCGGTGTGTCTGCTTATATGCTGGATGTGAATCCCTTCAACCAGCCGGGCGTGGAATTCTATAAGAGAAATATGTTCCAGCTGCTGGGCAAACCCGGTTACGAGATCTGATTCAGAAATTTTCTGTAAAATTGCCAAATAAGTGTTGCAAAAACGCTTGATTTTTGGTAGAATTATTTTACAGTATAAAAGCTGCAACCCAAAGGAGGAATTGCTTATGATTAAAGTAATTATGGGCCTGAAAGGCTCCGGCAAGACCAAGAAGCTGATCGATTCCATTAATGAAACTCTCGCCAGCGCACAGGGCGATGTGGTTTGCATCGAGTACGGCAAAAAGCTGACCTATGATGTTAACTACCGTGTCCGCCTGGTCGATTCCAAAGAGTACGGCATTAACAACCTGGATATGCTGAAGGGTTTCCTCAGCGGCCTGCATGCCGGCAACTTTGATATTACCAACATCTATATTGACAATCTGTACAAGACCATCGGCGCTGACCGGGCTCTGGGTGAGTCCTTCATCCTGTGGTGCGCACAGTTTGCTGAAGTAAACAACCTCAACATCACCATGACCGTCTCCGACGATCCTGCTGAAGCTTCTGAGGATGTCAAGAAGTACCTGTAAGTACATATTTTAACAAAGTGCACATAAGCGTTTGCGCTTATGTGCATTTTTTTATATGCTTTTTAGAATATAGTATATAGCGGTTGACAAACAGCTTTGTATTCGATATAATGCTATCGATAGAAAACAACTTATAGGAGGTTTTCATATGGGAAAGATTACTATTATCGGCGCAGGCAATGTTGGCGCAACCATCGCAAATGATTTGATCCTGGGCGGCACCGCCACCGAGATCGTTCTGGTGGATGTGAATATGAATAAGGCCAAAGGCGAAGCGCTGGATGTTTACCAGGGCGCGCCCTTCCAGTCTCCGGCCATTGTCCGTCCCGGCGAATACGAGGACGCTGCCGGCTCTGACATTGTGATTATCACTTGCGGCTTTGCCAGAAAGCCGGGTATGACCCGTCTGGACCTGGCCCAGGCCAATGTCAACATCATTAAAGAAGTTGCCAAGAATGTGGTCCCCTATGCTCCCGACTCCATTTATATTATTGTTTCCAACCCGGTGGATGTGCTGACCTACGCATTTTTGAAGTACACCGGTCTGCCCGAAAATCGGGTCATCGGCTCCGGTACGATTCTGGACACCAGCCGCCTGCAGGCAGAACTGGCCCGGCGTTTCCACATCAGCCCCAAGAATGTCCACGCCCACATTTACGGTGAGCACGGCGACAGCGCATTTGTTCCCTGGTCTTTGGTGCATATCGCCAACAACCATGTGGACACCTACGCATCCGTATCTCCCGACCGGGACAAGATCCGCTGGAATAAGGACTACGATGAGATCGAACAGTTTGTTAAGAAATCCGGTGCCACCATCATCGAGAACAAGGGTGCAACCTTCTACGCGGTGGCAATGTCCGTCTGCCACATCTGCAAGTGCATCTATGCCAATGCAGGCACTGCCGTTACCGTGTCTACCATGATGCACGGCGAGTATGGCGTAGACGATGTGTGCCTGTCCACGCTGAATCTGGTGGATCGCAGCGGCTGCCGAGGCAAGATCCTCACCCCTCTGACCCCCGAGGAAACCGAGAAGCTGCACCGCAGCGCCGAAAAGCTGAAATCCGTCATCGCACAGATCCAGTTCTGATGCAAGCATAAAAGGGAAGCGTTTGGCAAGGGCAACACTCCATAAGGAAGTATTGGTTTTGAAGGGTCCCTTTTCCGCTTAACTGCATAAAAAATCACCGAAATACGACAGTATTCCGGTGATTTTGTTATTTGTTCATCAAAAAAGTTACCACTTCAAAACTGCATAGCACCTGAAAAAGGCAGATATT
>JAGBVD010000028.1 GCA_017630495.1 Oscillospiraceae bacterium | reverse complement strand
TGGAAAAACTCCTCAATATTTGCACCGGAATAGATCAGTGACGGATAGATCAGCATAATCAAAAACAGTGCCGCTGTCAGTGCCGAGCCAACCTCACGCACCGTATTTTTGTATTTACCTTGATAAAAAGCGATCACCGGCAGTGCAAATATGTAAATCGAGCAATAGTGAAAAGGCAGATGGTACAAATCGTAACCACGCTGCAGGGACAGCGCTTGTTTTCCGATCTCCAAAAGCACCAGTAAAACCCCGATAATTTTGAGCGGAATCATACGGATTTTTTCACTTTTCTTTCCGATGGTCAAACGCAAAATCGCGCCCAAAAGAAACATAAACAACACCGACGGGATAAGGGTCTTTATATGCTGCAAAGACCAAAGCTCCATAACCGTAGCCTCTCTTTCTGTTATTGTTTTGGATATCTCCGGGAAATTTTACTGGTATAATGATAGCATATTCTGATGAAAAATTCAACCTGCAGCAGCATCCTCCGGTCTCCATAGCATAAGATCCGGAGGCTACGGGACTCGATATGCATTTCTTTCGCTCGCGAAGATGGGTTCAAGTCCCTTGTCAAAACCAAAAAAGACACCACCCGGACGGGTGGTGTCTTTTTTGGTGGAGACTACGGGACTCGAACCTGTGACCTCATGCGTGTGAAGCATGCGCTCTAACCAGCTGAGCTAAGCCTCCATAAGCAGATTGAATTATAACACACCTATAAAAAAAGTCAAGACCTTTCTCTTGGCATCGCCGGAAAAATCTGCTATGATAGAGGCTGAGAGGAGGTTTTGGGTATGCGTTATCAAAATATCGTTACCGGACGATTTGTGTCAAGGCCAAACCGATTTATCGCTTATGTAGAAATTGACGGTCAGGAAACGGTCTGCCATGTGAAAAATACCGGCCGATGCAAAGAGCTTTTGACGCCCGGCGCGCTGGTCTATTGCGAAAAGTCTGACAATCCCAACCGCAAAACCGCCTATGATCTGATTGCCGTGCAAAAGGGAAACCGGCTGATCAATATGGACTCCCAGGCTCCTAATGCGGCCGCCAAAACCTGGCTTTTAAATGGCGGACTTGGTGAAATTCAGGATCTGAAACCGGAGTCTTTTCATAAAGATTCCCGCTTTGACTTTTCTTTTACAAAGGACGGAAAGCCCTGTCTTTTGGAGGTCAAGGGCGTTACTTTGGAAACAGACGGTGTATGTGCCTTCCCCGACGCCCCTACCACCCGGGGTGCAAAGCATCTTTTCGGTCTTGCGCAGGCCGCCAAAGATGGCTATAACACCTATGTACTGTTTGTAATCCAGATGGAGAATGTGAACTACATGCACCCCAACGACATTACCGATCCTGCTTTTGGAAAAGCCCTTCGGGAAGCCGCCGCTGCCGGTGTGAAAATTCTGGCAATGGATTGCCTTGTAACACCCGACACAATGACCATAAACACCCCAGTTGACGTTCGATTATAAAAACCACCTTGCATCGCAAGGTGGTTTTCTTTTTATAAGCTTTCCAGCAATGCTGGTAATTGGGCAAGGCTTTCAATCTGGTAATCCGGCTGCAGGTCTTCCGGACAAGTCTTGCCGTTAGGGTTTACCCAGCAAGTGGCGATGCCCGCGTTCTTTCCGCCACGGATATCGGAGGTCAGGCTGTCGCCCACCATCATCGTTTCGGCCGGATTAAAGTCGCCCATCCGGGCAAAGCACTTTTCAAAATATGCTTTGGATGGCTTGTCTGCGCCCATATCCTCCGAAATGAAAATATCCGCAAAATAGTGGTTGATATTGGCGCTCTTCAGCCGCCCGGCCTGGACACTGGCATTGCCGTTGCTGGCCATATAAAGGATGTATTTCTTGGAAAGCGCTTCCAACGCTTCCAGCGCACCGGGGAGAAAATAGTGGCCAATGCTCAAATTACCCATATAAGTTCTGCAGCACTCATTCGCATCCGCCGCCACGCCAAGCTCTTCAAACAGCGTTTCAAAACGGCCCGTTTGCACCTGGGCCCGGGTGATCTCCTTGCGCTCCAGCCGCTCCCAGTACGTTTTGTTAATAGCGCTGTATTGGGCGCACACCGCCTCCGTCGGCTCAATGCCAAAGGCCAGCAATGTCTTTTTCAGCGCCACACTTTCCGCCATATGAAAATCCAGAATGGTATCATCCAGATCGATGAGCAAATACTTATACATTGTTCTTTCTCCTGTAAATCTCGTTGGCGATCTTGGCAAATTGGCCGATATCCAGGGTCTCGCCCCGGACAGTAGGCGCAAAGCCGCAAGCCTCTAATACTTCTCCTGCCCCTTGTTTGCCCAGTTCCGGGAATCCGGCGGCCAAGCCGTTTTGCAGTGTCTTCCTGCGCATAGCAAAGCTGGCCCGGACGGTGCGGAAGAAGATATCCTTACTGTCGATCTGCCAAGGCAGTTCTTTTCGTGTACGCAAGGTGATCACCGCAGAGGTAACCTTCGGCTGAGGCAAGAAGCATCCGGCAGGCACATCAAACAGCAGTTCCGGCTCGGAATAATACTGACAAAACACGGAAAAGGCGCTGTAGTCCGCCGTGCCCGGCTTGGCTGCGATTCGCTGGGCCACTTCCTTTTGCACCATGACCGTTACCGAATCAAAACACTCCGCCTCCAAAAGGGCGGTGAGAATGGGTGAGGTTATGTAATAGGGCAAATTGGCGCAGGCCATGGGCCGCAGACCGGAGAACTTTTCTTTTACCAAAGCAGGAATATCCTGCTTGAGAACATCCCCCCAGAGAATTTCCACATTGTCGAATTCTCCGACGGTCTGCTGCAAAATTGGCTTGAGCCGTTCATCCAGTTCCACCGCGCAGACCTTATTCCCTCGCAGTGCCAGCTGCTGGGTCAGCGGTCCGATTCCGGGACCCACTTCCAGCACGCCTGCTGTCTGGTCCACACCGGCATCTATGGCGATTTGCTCCGGCACCCAGCCGGCAATGAGAAAATTCTGTCCCTTTGCCTTGGAAAAATGGAATCCGTTTTCCGCCAAAAGCGGTTTCATCACATGAATATCACAAACATCGACCATAAAAAATGCCTCCTTCCCGCTTTTTCGCTATTATAGCAGGAAGGAGACGTTTTTTCAATATGAAGCTTTCAATCAGTTCAGGAAATACACAGTACAGCTTCTGCGGCCAAACTGGAAGCATTCGGCGGTTGTATCAAAATACAAGTCGATGCGGTTTTCCTTGATGGCGCCGCCGCAGTCCTCGGCTGTTGCGATGCCGTAGATGTACTTGCCGTCGTTGCTCATAATGAACATCCGGGTGCCGTAGGGAATCACGCTGGGGTCAACGGCAACTGTGCCAATGCGCACCTTGGTGCCGGTAGCAGTATAATCATCACAGCCGGCATCGGTCTTGGTGTAAGCCGTTGCGTTAAACTTGGCCTTTTTGTTGTAGGTCAGCACCTCGCCCTCGGCTGTGACAATAATGCCGTCGCCAATAGCCGGTGCTTTGGACTGTTCATCGGTCTTTGTGCCGGTACCGACAGCAACGATGCGATTCACCGGCTGCTGCACGACCTTTTCGCTGATCACGGTTTCGTTGGTGATCTGGGAATTGGTGTAAACCACGTTGGCAGTTTTCCGTTCCTGGCCAACACGGCCCTCAACCAAAACCACCTCCTGCCCCTTGGGCAGTGTGGAATCTTCACAATACTTTGTTTCAAAAGGAATATCGACTGTGTAAGTCTGCTCCATCTGCACGATGCAGTCGACCTTTACCTCCATACCGTCGTAGGTCTCAGTATTCAAAGGCTGGGAAACCACATAGTCCCCTGCAAACTGCATCTCATTGCGGCTTAGTAGCTGCTGCAATGTTTCGCCATAGCTGCTGACCGTCACTTTCTGGCCACAATAATCAACTGTGATCGTCTGATTGCGCTGCACGGTAATTTCAGAAATGCCGTCGCCGGTCTCGGTTGTATATGTATCCTCTGCAGCCAGGTCAACGCCTGCCTGCTCCAGCACATATGCCGGATCGTTGGAAAAAGTGGTATACACCTTTACTGCATCGCCATCTGTGATCACATATGTGGTGTGTGCTTTCGCTGTAGGCGCCAGCATTGCCATCAAAAGTGCCACGGGAATTACCACAGCCGCAACATAGAAGAAAATATTCTTTCTCTTGGTAACTTGCGCGATAATCTTCTGCATAAAAAGACCTCCTTTCACCAAAATCAAGGCTATTCACCGCTGCCATTGAACGGTATCAATCGGTTACAATTTTGCAACTTTTACAAGTTAGCGGCTACATTATAACAAAAATTTCAAAAAAGTCAAGCAATTATGGCAAAATGTCGGAAATCGTCAACTTTTCAGCAGTTTTTTGTTAAAGTTTTATGTAAACCCATCAACACAATATATACACTTATTTCCAATTTTGAACACAACACCTAGTGTATTTTGTTACATTCGTTAACATAACTTCCTAATTCGTGTAACTTTTTCGCCCAAGTGTTTTCCCTAAATTATGGAAACCGCTTTCTCCTTTGTTTTTCCGCAAAAGCACCGTTTTTCCATTGACACAGGCCACTTTTTGTGCTATATTCTGCTTGTAAAAGGCCGTGATGAAGACACGCGTTTCCGGAAAGCTACCCAGAGAGGAGCCAGTTGGTGCAAAGGCTCTGTAACCCTGCCGGAACGATACCACTTCTGAGCCGGCAGGCGGAAATGCCTGCCCGGAAGCATCCGTTATCAAGTGCATGGCAAAGAGTCTTCTTTGCCCCAGAGTGGCGGCTTGTCCGCAACCAGGGTGGAACCGTGGAATACTATATCTATATGTATCCCACCCCTGATTATGTCAGGGGTGGGATGTTTTTTTATTTCACCGCCTCTGAAAACACCTTTCCGGTGGTCAGCGGTTCTGTTTCCGCAGCACTTCCTTTTGCGTCCTTGCAATACACAAAGTATTCCTGCGGCCACAAAAGTTGTTCTGCAAAAACATTCCTCGCTGCCCCCACGAAAACTTATTTTTGCGAGGCGGTCATGTCGCGCCGCCAGAAGATGGAGGTATTTATGTCCGAAGAAAATCTGTACACTTTTGAAAACCCCGAGTACCGCAAGACCTACTGGCACACCAGCTCCCACATTATGGCCCAGGCTGTAAAGCGGCTGTGGCCGGAGGTGCAGCTTGCCATCGGTCCTGCCATCGAAGAAGGCTGGTACTATGATTTCGATGCACCGTTTTCCTTCAC
>JAGBVD010000027.1 GCA_017630495.1 Oscillospiraceae bacterium | reverse complement strand
GCGACGGTGCTTTTGTTATTACTTTAAGCACACCCTATGAAAACCTGCCGCTGCTATTGGATATCCCCATTGTCAAGAAGAGCCAGGTCAAGTCCAAGCAGCCTTTGGGAACAGGCCCGTATGTGCTGGACACCTCTGCCGATGCGGCAGTGCTGCGCAGAAACGAAAATTGGTGGTGCAGCGCCAAAATGGCGGTGGACACCCCGGCCATCAGCCTGGTCAAGGCCACCTCTGCCACCCAGATCCGGGATGCTTTCGAGTTTGAAGACCTGAGCCTGGTGTATGCAGACCCCGGCTCTGACAAATACGCAGATTACCGCTGTGACTACGAATTGTGGGACTGTGAAAACAACATTTTCCTGTTCCTTTCGGTGAATATGAAAAGCAAGGTCTTCTCCAACGATGCCATTCGGGCGGCCCTGCCCCTGGCGGTGGACAGAGAGGACATTGCCGACAGCTTCTACCGGGGCTTTGCCCGGGCATCCAGCCTTCCGGCATCCCCTTTGTCACCCTACTACAGCCAGGTGCTGGCGGAAAAGTACGCTTACGATAAGGGCGAAGCCTTGAAAAAGGCGGTGGAAAAAGCCAAGCTGTCCTCGGACACGAAGGTGGTGCTGCTGGTCAACAGCGATGACACCCTCCGTACCCGGGTGGCAAAATCTGTGGCATCGATGCTGAAAAAGGCCGGCTTGAAGGTGACGGTTTCCGCAAAGAAAACCAGCTCCTACAAAAAGGCTCTGAAAAACGGCAGTTACGATCTTGTGCTGGGACAGACCAAGCTTTCGTCCAATATGGACCTGTCCAATTTCTTCGCCACCAAGGGCGCGCTGAATTACGGCTCTATCAGCGATGTGGCCCTTAACAAGCTTTGCACCGATGCCCTTGCCAACTACGGCAACTACTATACCCTGCACCAAAATGTGCTCAACGACGGCAGACTTTGCCCGATTCTGTTTCGCAGCTATGCGGTGTACGCGGTGCGCGGCTTGCTGACGGACCTGACCCCGGCCCGGGACAATGTGTTCTATTACTCCCTGGGCAAAACCATGGAAAAAGCAAAGACCCAGCAGAAATAAAATCCCGGCTTGCAATACTTGGGGGATTTTGGTATAATCGTGCTAGCTTTTGGAAAGGAAGAGAGAAAAATGAGCGAATCAACTGGAAAGAAAAAATGGATCATTATTGTGGTGGCCATTGTGCTGGCGGTGATTTTGGCGGTGGATGTTGTGATCGTGCTTATGTTTAAGGACACGATCTTCGGCACAAAAGCGCCTACCACCCAGAACACGACCCAGGCAACCACAACGGTGGAAACTACCATCGAGACCACGACCGCACCTACAGAGCCTCCGATTCTGTATCGGCATCCTCTGAACGGTACACCCATCGATGCGCCTCTGACCACCCGTCCCGTGGCGATCTCCATCAACAATATCCAGGCTTGCCTGCCCCAGTACGGTGTCAGCAAGGCCGATATTCTCTATGAGATCGAGACCGAAGGCGGCATCACCAGATTCTGCGGCCTGTTTACCAATCTGGGCAGCCTGGATCAGGTGGGCCCCATCCGCAGCGCCCGTTCCTACTTTAACAATGTCAGCGCAGCTTACGATGCACCGTTGGTCCACTGCGGCGGCAGTAAAACCGGCATTAAGGGCTACTATGATTTCACCCACAAGCTCACAGATTGGGAGCACCTGAGCGTAGACGCTTCCGGTGACGATCCCAAGAAGGTGGCTTTCCGGGATCTGGAGCGTTACAGAGAGCTGGGCTACAACTGGGAGCACACCCTCTTTGGCAGAGGCCCCAAGCTGCTGAGCAAGCTGAAGAAGACCTACGGCCTGGTGGAGGAAAAGGGTGTGGACTACGGTCTGACCTTTGAGGATGCAGTGGTTGCCCGGGGCGAAACTGCAGAAAACATCACCATCAAGTTCCTGGGGACCAAGAAGACCAAGATGAAATACGATGCCACCACCGGCAAGTATGTGATGTCGGAATACGGCAAGGACCTGGTGGATGCCATCGACGGCAGCACAGTCAGCTTCAACAATGTGATGGTCATCAAGGCAGACCAGACCAAGAAGCGTTTCAACGGCAAGGGCACACTGCTGTCCTACTACGATATGATCGGCTCCGGTGACGGCTACCTGGCCATCAACGGCAAGATCGAGAAGATCAAGTGGAGCCGCAAAAAGGTCACCGAGCCTTTCAGCTACACCTATGCTGACGGCAGTGCGGTTACCTTCAATGTGGGCAACACCTATGTGGCAGTGGTGGACTTCGAAGGCACTGTTACTTACAAATAAAACCGATTCTCCGCCTGCTTTTCAGCAGGCGGAGATTTTATGTTAAATTTTTGATACCCAGACAGGCCGACAGAGGTCAAGGAAACCCCAAAGACAAGCAACTCGCACTCGTCGGCGTACAGATGGTACGGTAGAGTGCGAGTTGTGCAGTAAGTCAAAACACCTTGAAAGGCAAGCTTTTTACACTGCATCCGTCAGCGCTCCGGGGCACTGCCTTCTTCTCAAGTGGCAGGCGATGCTAAAACCTGCTGAAAAATACTGTGTTTTGACGGTTTGGGGTTTCCCTGACCTCTGGCACGGAGTTTTTTTGTGAATTTTCTGTTATCGGGGTAGAACTCCGGCTTTTTTTATGTTATAATGTTTCTAACTATAGGCTTGCGAGGGTTTTACCCTATGCAAAAGATGGAGAGAAAGTAATATGATGGAACTTTTAGCACCTGCCGGGTCGGTGGAGGCGCTGCGTGCGGCAGTACAAAACGGTGCCAACGCGGTCTATCTGGGCTGCGGACCGTTCAATGCACGCCAGGGGGCGAAAAACTTTACCCCTCAGACCCTGACGGAAGCAATTAAATATTGCCATATCCGGGGTGTTGCGGTCCATTTGACCTTGAATACCCTGGTGTCCGACCGGGAAATGCAGGAGGTGGCGGCCCTGATCCGCCACGCGGCCCAAAGTGGTGTGGATGCCTTTATCGTGCAGGATCTGGGTGTGGCGCGCCTTTGTAAGCAGATCGCGCCCCACGTCCCCATCCACGGCTCTACCCAGATGACCATTCACTCCCTGTCCGGCGCGCTGCTGTGCGCCCAGTGGGGCTTTACCCGGGTGGTCCTGAGCCGGGAGCTGAGCCGGGAGGAGATCCGCTATATCTGCCAGAATTCCCCCATTGAAATTGAAGTGTTTGCCCACGGCGCGCTGTGTATGAGCTATTCCGGTCAGTGCTATCTGTCTGCCGCCATTGGCGGACGGTCCGGCAACCGGGGTCGCTGCGCCCAACCCTGCCGTCAAAGCTATGGCTATGGCCGCTGGCAGAATCAATATCCCTTGAGCCTGAAGGACAACTGCCTTGTCCATCATTTGCAGGAACTGCAGAGTATGGGTGTGGTATCGCTGAAGCTGGAAGGCCGGATGAAGCGGCCGGAGTATGTGGCGGCGGTGACCGGTGTATACCGGCAGGCGCTGGACACCGGCAAGGTAACACCCGGGATGATGGAAACGCTCCACAGAGCGTTCAACCGCCAGGGCTTTACCGACGGTTATTACACCGGCAGAATCGGGCAGGATATGTTTGGTGTCCGCCAGGAAAACCAGGAGGACCAGCAGTTTTACAAGCAAATGCGCCAGAGCTACGAGGCCCGGGAAAGAGGTCTTGTGCCGGTGACTATGGAAGCGTCTGTTACTGCCGGGCGGTTTCGTTTGACCGTAAAAGACCCGGAGGGAAGGGTCTGCACTATGGAAGGGCCTGCTCCCGAGCAGGCAAGAACTGCCGAGCTGACTGCCGCAGAGCTGGAAGACCGGCTGTCCAAGACCGGCGGTACACCCTATTACTGCGCCCAGGTATTGGCCCAGGTATCTCCCGGTGTTTCCCTTTCTGCCGCAAGCATCAATGCTTTGCGCCGGGATGTGCTGAATTTGCTCACTGCCCAGCGAGCAAGAGTGGAGCAGAAGCCTTTGGGCCGTCCCAAGGCTGTGCCGGCTTATCCCGGCAACCGCCGCCATCCGGCACTGACGGTGCAGGTGACGAGCAGAGAACAGATCACACCGCGGCTGCTGAAAATGATGCCCCAGGTATTGTATGTGCCGGTGCATATTTTGGCGGAAGACCCGGAGTTTTGCCGGAGCTTGAGCAAAAGCGTCAATGTGTGCGCTGTGCCGCCGAAGATCTTACACGACGGTGACCGCAGCGCGCTGCAGCAGGAGCTGATGACCCTGCGGGGTATGGGTGTGGAAGAGCTGCTGATCAACAATCTGGGTCTTGTGAAGCTGGCCAAGGGCTGTCATTTGCGTATGCGCGGCGATATGGGTTTGAATATCTTCAATTCCTTTGCAATGCAGACCTTACGGGAGCTGGAATTTACCTCCGCGGCGCTGAGTATGGAGATGACGTTGCCCCAGATCCGGGATGTGGCAAAGGCTGTGCCCGGGGAGCTGTTGGTTTACGGCAGAATGCCTTTGATGGTTACGGAAAACTGCATCATCCGGGGCAAGACCGGTCAGTGCAGCTGCCATCTGGCCAGCGCCAAGCTGATGGACAAGACCGGCGCGGAGTTCCCGGTGATCCGGGATGGCAACACCTGCCGCAGCATCCTGCTCAACGGCAAAAAGCTCAACTGGCTGGACCGGCAAAACGATCTGGGCCGTTTGGGTCTGTGGGCCAACCGGCTGTATTTTACCACGGAAAACGCAAGAGAAGTGGACCAGGTGCTGACCGGCTATGTCAGCCCCACCCCCTTTGACCCCGGTGCCTGCACCAGAGGACTATATTTAAGAGGTTTAGAGTAATGATCATTTTGGCATCCCAATCTCCCCGGCGAAAGGAACTGATGGGTCTGTTTCGTGTGCCCTTTACGGTCCGGGTGGCAGAGGTTTCAGAGGATATGGACAGATCTGCCGATCCTGCCGGGCAGGTGGCTCTTGTCAGCCGACGGAAGGCGGAAGCCATCTGCCGGACACCGGAGGATGTGGTGATCGCCGCCGATACCATTGTGGTTTGCCAAGGGGAAATTTTGGGCAAACCAAAAGAGGAAGCGGATGCTTTTCGTATGCTGCGGCTGCTTTCCGGGAAAAGTCATCAGGTGATGACCGGACTGACCGTTTTATACGGGGAAAAGGCCTTCGTAGGCACGGAAATTACCGATGTGTATTTCCGCAGTCTTACGGACGGGCAAATTCGCGATTATATCCGCACCGGGGAGCCGATGGACAAGGCCGGTGCTTACGGCATCCAGGGCGGCGCGGCGCTGTTTGTGGAGAAGCTGGTGGGCGATTACTACAATGTGGTGGGTCTGCCGGTTTGCCGTTTGAGTCAGATTTTGGAGGAAATACAATGAAGCATCTGTTTTCAAACCGGGTGAAGATCGTACTGCTGGTGGCGGTGCTTTTGGCGGTGATTCTGGCGGTGGTCAGCAATCTGACCGGCCTGAGCCTGCCGGATATGGCGGTTAAGGGTATTCTGACCCCGGTGCGCTCCGGTGTCAGTATGCTGGTGGAGCAGGCCCAGCGGATGTATAACTATATGTTTGAATATGAGGCTTTGGCGGCAGAAAATGCCCAGCTGAAGGAAAAGGTTGCCCAGCTGGAGGAAGACAACCGACAGGCAGATGCAATGGCCCGGGAAAACCACAATCTTCGGGCGCTGTTGGGACTGAAGGAAGCCAACGAGGACTTTAAGCTGGTGGACAGCTATATCATTTCCCGTAGCTCCCAGGAGTGGTCCAGTAACTTTACCATCAACCGGGGCAGCGGCTCCGGCATTGAAAAGGGTATGTGCGCCATCACCGCCAACGGTGAAGTGGTGGGTCTGGTAGACGAGGTGGGCAGCAATTATGCGGTGGTCAAGACCGTGCTGGATTCCTCCCTGGAAATCAGTGCCACCATCAGCGCCTCCGGCTATAACGGTATGGTCCAGGGTGGCTATGCCACCGGTCAGGACGGTTTGCTGCGGATGGACTATCTGCCCAGCTCTGCGGTCATCCGCAACCGGGACCAGGTGGTTACCTCCGGCTCTGTGGTTTACCCCAGAAATCTCATCGTGGGCCATGTGGTGGATGCCGGCTTTGACGATACCGGTGTTGCCAAGTACGCCCTTTTGGAGCCTGCTGTCAATGTGGCAAGTCTGGAGCAGGTGTTTATCGTGACCGAATTTAACGCTGGGTGATCAAAATGGCAAAAAAGAACGAATTTAAGCCGGATAAGCCCCGGCTGGGCTTTTTCAGCAAGCTGTTTTTGACCCAGCAGCAGAGAAAAACGCTGCTCAAATGGCTGCTGTATGCGCTGTTTCTGGTGGCTTTGTCGGTGGTGCAGGATGTGCTCTTGTGCCGGGTGCGGATCTTTGGCGCAACCACAGAGCTGGTGCCCTGCGGCATATTCCTCATCTGCCTGGCAGAGGGTCTGGAGGGGGGCAGTGTGTTCTCCCTGGTGGCATCCGGATTGTATCTGTTTTCCGGTACGGCGGCAGGCTACTATTCCATCCCCCTGATCACGGCTCTGGCGGTGGCGGTGACCTTTTTCCGTCAGGCATATTTGAAAAAAGGCTTTTTGGCCACAATGCTTTGCACAGTGTTTGCTGTGACGGTCTATGAAATGCTGGTATTTTTCATCGGCGCATTTTTGGAACTGACCAGCCTTTCCAGAATCGGCGGATTCTTCCTGATGGCGATGATGACGAATCTGGCTGCGCCGGTGCTGTATCCCGTGGTACGGGCCATCAGCACCATTGGAGGCAATGAATGGAAAGAATAACCCGTTTCCGAGCAAGAGTTCTGGCGGCGATCTTTTTGGTGGTCGTGTTCCTGTTCGGTATGAAAATGTATGATCTGCAGGTGATCGAGACCGGCGGTAAAAAGGAAAATGTTTCCACCTTTACCACCTTAACAAGAGTGAAGGCCGCCCGGGGCGATATTCTGGACACCAACGGTAATGTGTTGGTTTCCAACCGGGCCAGCTATGACCTGGTCATCAACCACTATGTGCTTCTGACTGCCGACGGCACCAACGACTTTTTGTATCGGCTGGTGAAGCGGTGTCAGGAGGCCGGCATCGAGTACACAGAGCATTTCCCCATTTCCAAGGAGAGACCCTTTGTCTATACCCTGGACAAGCAGAACTCCTCCTGGCAGGGGTATTTCCAGCAGTATCTGGCCTATTTGGACAATCTGGACTCGGATATTACCGCGCCGTTGCTGGTCAAGCGGCTCCGGGAGCGGTACAAGATCCCGGCAGAATGGACGGAGGAAGAGGCCCGGCTGGTCATCGGTCTGCGCTATGAGATGGACCTGCGCAGCTGCGTAGGCAGTCTTCCCAACTACATCTTCCTGACGGACGTCAGCGATGAGCATCTGTCCACCATTGTGGAGCTGAACATCCCGGGACTGATGGTGGAGGCCTCCACCGTCCGGGAATACAATACCAAATATGCCGCCCATATTCTGGGCTTTGTAGGTCCGATGAACGCGGAGCAGTGGGAAAAGTACAAGGAAAACCCCGACTACTCCATGGACTCGGAGATCGGTCAGGACGGCTTTGAGGCCGCCTTTGAAGAATATCTGCACGGCGTGGACGGCTGGCGGGAAGATACGGTTACCGTTTCCGGTGAGCTGCTTTCCTCCCGGTATCTGACAGAGCCGAAGGCCGGCTCCAATGTGGAGGTGTCCATTGACATCAATCTGCAGCGGGCGGCGGAGGACATGATGGAGGAAGTCATTACCGCGCTGCGCGCCAACAAGAAAGAGGACGGCCACGATGCCGAGGGCGGCGCTGTGGTGGCAATGGATGTGAAGACCGGACAGGTGCTCACCTGCGCCAGCTTCCCCACCTACGATCTGTCCACCTTCTTTGAAAATTACACCAAAATCCTGGAAACCAAGTACGATCCGCTGTTTAACCGGGCGCTGCTGGGTACTTACAACCCCGGCTCTACCTATAAGATGTCTATGGTCATTGCCGGCATCCACGCCAATGTGATCACCTCCAAGACCAAGATCTACGACAGAGGTGTTTACTCTAAGTATGGCCCGGACTTTATGCCCAAGTGCTTGTATTACACCAATTTCGGTCAGGTCCACCAGAAGATGAACGCGGCCCAGGCGCTGCAGGTATCCTGCAACTATTTCTTCTATGAGCTGGGCGATAAGCTGAGCATCAGTGCTATGGACAAGACCGCCAAGGGTCTGGGTCTGGGTGAAAAGACCGGCATTGAGCTGATGGAATATGCAGGCCACCGGGCCAATGAGGAGACCAAGAAGCTGCTCTACACCGGTGACGACCAGCATTTCTATGCGGCGGACCGGATCATTGCCGCCATCGGCCAGTCGGATAACAAGTTTACCCCGATTCAGCTTTGCTCCTATGCAAGCACCCTGGCCAACCGGGGCACTCGGTACAGAGCCACCTTCTTAAACCGGGTGGTTTCGGCGGATTACCGCAAGCTGCTGTATCAAAATGAGGTTTCTGTGCTCAGCACCATGAAGATCTCCGACGATGCTTACAAGGCATACACTGACGGTATGAAGCTGGTTACTGACAGAACAGACTGGACCGGTACTGCCTACCAGACCTTTAAGGACTACCCTGTAAAGGTGGCGGCCAAGACCGGTACTGCCGAAAACGGTGAGAACATCTCCGCAAACGGCGCGTTTGTGTGTTATGCTCCGGCAGAAAACCCCCGGATCGCCATTGCCGTCTACGGTGAGAAGGCAGGTCACGGCAGCTCCCTGGCCCAGATCGCCAAGGCGATGCTGGATGTGTACTTTGAGGTGGGCGAAGTGGGCGATGTAAATACCTTCGAAAACGAAATTAGTTAAATAAAAAAGCCTCCGTGTAAGGAGCAGGGGGCGCTAAGGACAGTTGTCTTTATTAGAAACGGAATTTGGCATACAAATTCCCTGCTTGTAACAGTGTAAGACAAAACTACCCGAAAAAGAGTTTTGATTTCTCTTTTTCGGGTAGTTTTTGTTTAGTGATATTCTTTGCTACGCAAAGAGTGATATTTTCGCTTTGCGAAAGTGATATTGAAGCCTTGCGGCTTCAGTGATATTTTATTCGCCTTCAAACTGCCGCGGGCAATATCACTTGAATTTTAGTTCAAATATCACTGCTTTAGCAATATAACTCGCCTTTGGCGAATAAAACTGCCCAAGTGTCCTTACGAACACTTGGGCAATGCACGGAGGCTTTGATTATGTCATTACTGGGCCCGGAAGGTGATTTCGCCGGTTTCTGCATCCATAGCATCCACAATGGCCAGAGATTGCAGGTCATAGCCCATATTGCGGATCACACGGCCGCCGATCTGGAAGCCTTTTTCGATGACGATGCCGCAGCCTTCCACGATAGCGCCGGCAGTTTCCGCAATGGAGATCAGGCCCTGCAGCGCGCAGCCGTTGGCCAGGAAATCGTCAATGATCAGAATGTGCTCCCCCTCGTGAAGGAACTTTTTGGAAACGATGACCTGGTTTTTGTTTTTGTGGGTGAAGGATTCTACCTCGGCCACAAACATCTCACCGTCGATGTTGATGGATTTGCTCTTTTTGGCAAAT
>JAGBVD010000026.1 GCA_017630495.1 Oscillospiraceae bacterium | reverse complement strand
GTTGCGCTGCGCTGCCGGTGGCAGATGCAGCAGCGCATAAGCGAGTGCCGGGGTCGGTGGGCAACGCAGTCGGTTTATCGACAAGGCGACCACCGGGCACCCCAAACGTATGTGTCGCTACGCGACGAATTTAAATAGTTGCCGAAGGCAACACATTTATTTAGCATTTATAATTTAGAATTTAGCATTCCGAAAAACGGGATTTAATCCCGTTTTTCGTGCTGTGTGCCGAAGTAGAAGGACACCACCATAGACACGATGACCATTACATTGTCAGCGGTGATGTTGCCTTTCAGGGCCAGCACACTGAAGATGGTCACCACCGCCAAGGTGACGATGGTCTTGACTTTGATGAGATTGGCGAAATTCTTAAGTATTTCGTTCATTGGTAAACTCCCCTTTGTGGTTTTAGAATGCTAAATGCAAAATGCTAAATGCTAAATGAATGTGTCCGCTACGCGGACGATTTTAATTCGTCGCTACGCGACACCACAATTCTGCATTCTGCATTCTGCATTTCACAGACCTATGGTCTGTGAAATGCTTTCAGGTCTTTAATGTCGTGCCGGACCTCCGCCATCTGCCCTTCCAGCTTGAAGGTCCGCTCAATGAGATTGTTGTGCCGGGAGACCTTCTCCTCCAGCTGGGCGATCCGGTACTGGGTCAGCTTCTGGGCGGTGAGGACGCCAAACAGCGACCCCACCAGCGTTCCGGCAAAACCCAAAAGCGCCACGATAATTGCTTCTGTCATATGTACACTCCCTACGGTCGTTTTTGAATGCTGAATGTTGAATGTTGAATGCTGAATGAAGGTGTCAGCGACCCTGACTATTTTAATTCGTCGCTACGCGACACCTCAATTCTGCATTCTTCATTCTGCATTCTGCATTTGCTTATAAGGGGCAAGCCCTTACAAGGAAAGCAGCTTTTTCCAGGTTTTGTTACCGGCGGTAATTTCCCCGTCTACCCAACAGCCGTTGTCGCGCTGGTAGGCCTTGACAGCGGCGGTGAATTTCGGTCCGGCGATGCCGTCCGCCTCCCCCACCTGCTGATAGCCCAAAGCGTAAAGTCGCTTCTGCACCACCTTGACTGCAGGGTGGGTGTCGTTACGCTGGGCAGACAGTGTTACGGTCTTTCCCAGGGTCTCCGGGCCGGCGATGCCGTCCACCGCCGCGCCGATGGCCTTTTGCACCTGCCGGACAAAATCCGAAAGGCTTTCGTCGGTCTTGACCTTTTTGGGGATTCCTGCCACCTTGGCGATGGCCTTCATGGTGGCATAGGCCACCTTTTTGGCATAGTCCTGGGAAAGGATCACCGGGGTGTCGGTTTGGGAGTCCATAAAGCCGTACTCCACCAAAACCGCCGGCATATCCGTTAAGGCAAGGCTGTCAAAGGCCTTCTCCTTTAACGGCTGGGAACGGTTGCCCTTTAAGCCGCCGGCGGCGATGACCTCTGCATAGATGGTATCCCGGTACTGTTTGCCCTTGGCACTGCCGGGGTAGCAAAAGGCCTCCACGCCGCCACCGGATTTGCCGCCGATGCCTGCGTTGTGGTGGATGTCCAGATATACATCCGCGCCCCACCGATTGGCCTTTTTGGTCCTGTCGGGAATGTCGATGAAGCTTTTGCCCGTTTCATCGTCGGTGCGCAGCAGCTTAACCTCGTAGGCTTCTGCGGCCTTTTCCAAATACCGGGCGATGCGGTCATTTAAGACCCATTCCTTGGTCTGGTTTTTGTCCAGGGATTTTAAGGTCCGTTTGCCGGGGGTGTTTAAGTAATGCCCGGCGCAGTATGCGAGCTGAAACATAAGCATCCTCCTGAAATGTAGTCAATGCAAATATATGCACTGTCATATATTTGTAATGCTAAATGCAAAATGCTAAATGCTAAATGAAGGTGTCAGCTTCGCTGACTATTGAAATCCGTCGGCTTTGCCGACACCTTCTGTAATTTAGCATTTATAATTTAGAATTTAGCATTTTAACGCCGGTAGGCGTCAGCATAGGCGCTGGCCTCCGCCAGGGTCATTCCCGCGGCTTTGAGCTGGTCGGTGGGGGGAATGTAGCCGGTTTTGGTGATGAGGCTGACGATGCTGCTGTACAGCGCCTTTTTGTCGGAGGCCTTGTTTTTGTAGCTGTCGTACCAATTATCGTAGCCTTGCTTGTAGGCATCCGCCGCCCGGTCGTACAGCGCCTTGACCTGCTTTTGCTGATTTTCGTAATCGTCGTAGTCCAGCTGGGCTTGTTTCAGCACCCAATCGTAGCGCTGGGCCACATCCTCCTGCTGGGCATCGTGGCGCTTCAACGCGGCGCTGTACAGCTGAGGCATCGCGTCCCCCAATTTCTGCAAATAGCTTTGGTAGCTCTGCTGACCCAGCATCTGGCCATAGCTGCTGCCATAGCCGCCGGTGAGCGATGCCGCCTGACCCATAGCATCCAGCATCGCCAGATTGCCCTGACGGGTGTAGCTTTCCCGGTACTGGCGGTACAGAGGGTCATTTGCCAAATCGTAGGAAAAGTCCTTGCTCTCGGCGGCAATGGCCTCCAGCCGCTGTTTGTAAGCATCCAGAGGGTTTGTCAAGTCCTTTTCCGCATTCTGGGCAATTTCCAGCAGGGCCTGGTAGTTTTTGTCCTTGGAGCCGTCGTACTGATAGTCCTGGATGGGCGTTTCCTTGTAAGGCTCGGCCTTGGTGGTCAGGGCCGCCCAGGTGTTTTTACCCAGGATGCCGTCCACCGTCAGGCCGTTGGCCTTCTGGAATTTACGCACCGCCGCCTGGGTTTTCGGGCCGTAGTGACCGTCCACCTCCAGCTTGTAGCCCTGCTCGTTGAGCAGCTGCTGGGCGTAACGGGTGTCGGTTTTGTTATAAGAGCCGGTAGATAGCTGCGCTCTTGCCATAGTTATTCATCTCCTATTGTGAAAGGTTGGTCGGAAAGAATGGTAATCCGGTCCCCCGGCACACCCGGCACAGCCAGATGTTCGGACATTTCCATATCCCGAACGGGGTAGCTGCCGGTCTGCAAAACACTACCGCCCCGCATCATCACCCAGCACTCCAGCACCGCCAGGCCTGCGTGGGTGCCGTACACCAGAAAGGTCTGGTACTCGGTGGTGTATTCCTGCTTGTCCAGGCTGTTTTTCAGCACCGCGTCAGAAACACTGCTCCAAACATAGCTCTGGGTATATAAGGCCCGGTCTTTTGTTACGAATGTACCTTTGAGCCGTTGGCCCAGGGCGGCGGCGATTTCGGAGGACTCCATAATCAGCGGCCGCAGCCGGGCGAAGGCCACCGACACATCCTCGGTGGTCGTGCCGGTGCCCACGGGTGCGGAGAGGGTGTCCAGGGTGCGGTTGAGCTGGTTGGCCAGCTGGTATAAGTAAGAACGGATCTGCCGGAGCTTTTCTGCATCGGAATCGCCGTTGATGCCGGGAATGGGAATCTGCTGGCTCACGGTGTATCACTCCCCTTTTCCAGAGTTTTGGTGAAGGAGAAGATCTTGCAAGGGCCTGTTCCCTGGATTCTCAATGCCATCGTGTCGCACCGCTTGGGAAGAATCGGCACAGCCACACTGCGCAGACCACTGCCGGTAACGGTGCAGAGCTTTTCCCACCGGGGGTCAAAGTTGTAGCGGACATAAAAGTGAATCTGCGTTCCCTCCTCCGGCAGCAGCCGCACCGTCAATTTGGACAAATACTTGCTGTCCGGGGTGTTTAAGCCGATGGTCCCGGTCTGGACAGACCAGGGAAGGCTTTCCTCCGGCGCGCCCACGCTGCCCAGCATCGCCCAGATATGCCCCCGGTCCATGGCGTACAGCTCTTTGCCGCTGGCGCAGAAATCGGTGATATACAAATCGTCTTCCCTGTGCCACAGCTTTTTGGCGGTGTCGTAGACGAACAGGTGGCGCGCTTTCCCTTGCTCCATAGAAATGTAGTACTTGTTGCCGATGGCCCCGGCCACGGCATTTTCATAGTCCTCCGTTCCCAGATCCCGGCTGATCTGCACCGGCAGCGACCCGTCGTAGGCGCAGACACCGTTTTGGGATTTGTAGTAGAGCACCTCGTTGACAACGCACAGGCTCTTGTGACAGCCGCTCCGGACACCCCGGCAGGCGGTGTCGGAAACGCTGTGGGCGCCCCGGTCGCTGATGTAGACCTTGTGGAGCATATTCTCCTTGAAAAACACCGGATGGTCCAGGTGGGCGATGGCCCCGGTGAAGGGGCCGTCGCTGCCCAGCTGCAGCACACCGGAGTCGGTGGAAATGCCCATAAAGCAGGAAAAGTTCTTAAAATCGCCCAGCTTGGAGCAGTAGATCTCGTTGACGAAATCCCCGGTGCGGCTTTGTCCGTAGCGGCAGCCCCACAGCCGGTTGCCGCAGGAGAGCACATAGTCCATATCCGGCACAAGCCGGGAAACAGTCACCGGCTCTTTGACATACAGCGGTTGGCTGACAGACCCGGCGATGATGAGGGTGTTTTCGGCGGTCTTCCACACCACCGCGCTGCCGCTGATCTCCGGCAGGCCCTGGATGGTGATGCCGTCGTACTGGGAAAAGCCCTGGTCGATGCCCTGGCAGTAGATGCGAACATAGGTGCTTTCCATCGCCACCCAGGCGCCGGAGACCCACTGCTTAAGCACCGTTCCCTCCTGGTATACCTGCCCCTCGACAGGGTTTTCCGGGGGTGTGGTGGGGATGGTGCCGTAGCCGGTGCCGTCAGCCTTGCAAAGGCTGACCCGGACCTCCTTGCCTTCGTTTTTCCAGATGTTTTCCATAGAGCCGAACTGAATCTCCTCCCCGGTGCGCACCCACACCTTGTCCGGGAAGATCAGCAGATAGGCGCCCATATTCACCATTTGCTTTTCACAGCCCATTTTGCCGGGGGCAAACCGATGGCAGGGGTTTTGGCACACATCACAGCCGTCAGAAAGGGTCAGCGGCACGCTCCGGTCTGCCACATACAGATTCGGTCCGTCGATGTAGCAAAGGCCCTGCTTGTCCAGCATGGTCCGGGGCTGGGCCACGGTCTTGTACAGACCCCGTTTTTGCCGGGTGGACAGCACCGGAAAGTGGTCGGAGGTCATATTTTCCATTGCATAAAACCGGCCGTCAGAAATGCGCAGATTGTGGTCGATGCAATCTTCGCAGGCCACGGCCTGCAGGCCGAAGGCCGTCAAATCCAGATAAGACTGCGTACTCACCGGCTCGTCGCAGCAGACACACCGGGGTCTGCGCTGCCGCCGGATCTCCAACGCCATCTGATAAAGCTGTTCTTCCTGCCAGGGCTCCATATCATCACCTCCCTTAAAAGGCAGCTTGCTGCCTTTTTATCCATTGCGAAAGCAATGGCATATCACCACGGCGAAGCCGTGTATATCATCAGCCGCAGGCTGCATATCACCACGGCGAAGCCGTGCATATCATCACGGCGAAGCCGTGCATATCATCACGGCGAAGCCGTGCATATCATCACGGCGAAGCCGTGCATTAAAACGCTTTCGCAATGATGAGATACAAAGCTTCGCTTTGATGATATACAATTTCTTTGAAATTGATGAGATGCATGGCTTCGCCATGATTCATACATTCTGAATCAACTGTCAACTATATTGGACAGATTCTCTGGTACACTGATCTTGCCCCACTCGAACTGTCCAAAACACTTTACAATTTGCACAAAACTCTTGACAAATACAACCTTTTGTACTAGAATACAAGTGTGGCTTGGAAATTCGTACAAATGTTTGTACTGTGTACCCCTAGAATAATACAAACTTTTGTACTTGTCAAGCACATAAATACAGAATTTTGTAATTTTGTATAATATGTACAAAAGAAGGTACTCAAAATGGCAGATATGTACAAAAAGATAGACGAACTTCTGGCGCAAAAGGGTATCTCCGGCGCGAAAATGAGCGCAGATCTGGGCATGAGCCGTAGCTTTATGACCGAACTGCGCAAGGGCCGGGCCAAGAGTGTAAAGATAGAAACCGCCCAAAAGATCGCCGACTACTTTGGCATCACCCTCGGCGAGCTGTTTGGGGAGGAAACTGCGCCTACCGGGCGCGCGATCAGCGATGCTGACATCAAATTTGCCCTCTTTGGCGGTGATGGGGAGATCACCGAAGAAATGTACCAGGAGGTGCGCCGCTTTGCGGAGTTTGTGCGGCATCGGGAAAGGAACAAAAAGGACTAACTATGGAACTTCCCGCCCTCTATGATTTTGCCAAGAAACAGAATATAGAGGTACTGCCCTTCCCCCTGAAGCAAAACGGCTCTATGTCGCTGATGAGCGACAGCGGCCAGTGTTTTGTGGGAATGGACGCATCCGTTTTGGACGGAGATGTCCGGGAGAAGGTGCATCTGGCCCACGAGCTGGGGCATTGCGCCACCGGCAGTTTTTACAATGTATATGCCGCCATCGACCACCGCCAGCGCCACGAAAACCGGGCAGACAAGTGGGCGATCCGCCGCTTGGTGCCGGTGCAGGCGCTGGACGATGCGGTGGCCGACGGCTGTACGGAGCTTTGGTCATTGGCGGAGCGCTTTGGGGTGACGGAGACCTTTATGCGCAAAGCGGTATGTTACTATGTCCACGGCAACCTGGCGACAACCCTATATTTTTAGACAAAAACAGCGCGGAGGGATTTCCTCCGCGCTCTTTTTTGTCTAAATGCTAAATTCTAAATTATAAATGCTAAATGGTGGTGTCAGCTTCGCTGACTATTTAAATAGTCGCCGTAGGCGACACATTCATTTAGCATTTAGCATTTTGCATTATGCATTCTCTTGCGCCCGGCGCAATATACCTATAAAAAGGGGGGTGCTGCTATGAAACTAATCATCCACGGCGCGGCAGGGCGAATGGGCCGGGCGCTGGTCCGGGCGCTGGAAAACAACGGCGATTTCCAGCTGCTGTATGCGGTAGACCCGGTTTTGCCGGTGCGCGCCCTTTCCCAATGCCGGCAAAAGGCGGACTGTGTCATTGACTTTTCCCACCACAGCGCCACAAAAGCCTTGCTGGACTACTGCCTGCGGACCAAGACACCGGTGGTGGTCTGCACCACCGGCCACACCCAGGCGGAACACGCGCTGCTGTGCCGGGCCGCCGGACAGATCCCGGTGTTTCACAGCAGCAATGTGTCCCTGGGCATCGCCCTGTTAACCCAGCTGGTCAGCCAGACCGCCCAGCGTTTTCCGGATGCGGACATCACCATCATTGAGACCCACCACAGCCAAAAACGGGATGCCCCCTCCGGCACAGCGCTGCTGCTTTCCCAGGCCATACCCTCCCCCCGGAACATCAGCATCCATTCAGTGCGCCGGGGGACGGTTGCCGGCATCCACCGGGTAATTTTCACCACCGAAAGCCAGACCGTCACCTTGCAGCACGAGGCGCACCACCGGGGACTGTACGCCCAGGGCGCGCTCACCGCCGCCGCCTGGCTGACCGGGCAGAGGCCGGGCCTGTATTCTATGAAGGACTTGGTAGTATGATAAATATCGGTATTGTCGGCTGCGGCAACCTGGGCAGAGCCGCGGCAGCGTTGTTGCCCCAAAGTACGGATATGACCTTAACGGCCATCTTCAGCCGCCGGAAGCTTCCCGGCTGTTTGCCCTTTTCCCAAATTGCCCAGTGGAAGGGCAAGCTGGATGTGCTGCTGCTTTGCGGCGGCAGCGCATCGGACCTGCCTGCCCAGAGTGCCGCCCTTGCCAGGGATTTTTGCATTGTGGACAGCTTTGATAACCACAGCCAAATCCCCACCCACTTTCAAAATGTGGACAAAGCCGCCAAGGAAGGCGCTACGGTGGCACTCATATCCGCCGGGTGGGACCCGGGGCTGTTTTCTCTGTTCCGGCTCTACGGCGCGGCGGTGCTGCCCCAGGGCAAACACTATACCTTCTGGGGCCCGGGGGTGAGCCAGGGTCACAGCGACGCACTGCGCCGCATAGAGGGGGTAGCCGATGCCCGGCAGTATACTCTGCCCCAAGAGGTGACCTTATCGGAGGCCCTGACCCCCTTCCAGATGCACCGCCGCCACTGCTATGTGGTGGCCAAGGCCGGGGCAGACAAAGAGAAGATCCAACAGACCATCCGGCAAATGCCCGGCTACTTTGCCCCATACGATACCACCGTAGAGTTCGTCACCCAGGCACAGCTGGACCGGGACCACAGCGGCCTGCCCCACGGCGGTCGGGTGATCTGCACCGACACCGAAAGCACGATGGAATATCGCTTGCAGCTATCATCCAATCCCCAATTTACCGCCGGTGTGCTGCTTTGCTGCGCCCGGGCGGTTTCCCGGCTGTACCGCCGGGGGGAGACCGGCTGCAAGACCCTTTTGGACATCGCCCCTGCCGACCTGACCGCCACCGGCCGGGAAGAACTTTTAAAGCAAATGCTGTAAGAATGCTAAATTCTAAATTATAAATGCTAAATGTTGGTGTCAGCTTCGCTGACTATTTAAATCGTCGCCGTAGGCGACACATACGTTTGGGGTGCCCGGTGGTCGCCTTGTCGATAAACCGACTGCGTTGCCCACCGACCCCGGCACTCGCTTATGCGCTGCTGCATCTGCCACCGGCAGCG
>JAGBVD010000025.1 GCA_017630495.1 Oscillospiraceae bacterium | reverse complement strand
TGATAAGAATACTGCAACACAAAGAGAAAAAGTGGGCTGAAATCAAACGATTTCAGCCCACAGAGAGTTAATATGCAATTATTCCCACTCGTTGCAGCTATCTATGACTTAAACAAATTTGTTTAGTAAATATGATACCTGCTATTCTGATTATTTTGACGATCCATATTATCACAGCTATACGATGGACGCTTATCAAAATCTTATCAGTGGTGATAAAGGGTTTTTGGAAAGTTAAGACTGTTAAACAATAAGACAAATGGAATTTGGCAGGCAATCCGTTGCCGTTATTTGTAAGCGGCAACAAAAGTGTTCTCCGGAATGAAACCGGATTCTTCTGTATCGATAATGATCCAGCCGTCGCCGCCCTCCAGGATTTTATGGTTGTGGACATTCGCTCCAAGCTGCGAAAAGAAAGTATCCTTTTCCAGCGGACCCATTTCTCGCGGAACGACATCAAGAGCGGTAAAATCACGGATGGTACCGGCAACATTGATCCGTACGCGGTCTCCTTTTTGTATCGTACCTTTTAGAGGGAATCCCTGTAATACAACTTTCTTTTTCAGTTTCATGGCTCTGAGTATGAAAATAGGGGGGCTCTTTGGCATTGCAAACAGCTTCTGCGCAACAAATACATTACCTTCATTCAGATCAACGGTTTCCAAGAATCTGCTGCATACGCGATCACGCAGCGCAAACAAATCCTGCGCCTTTTCAAGAGGCATACTATGATGCTCCCGGAAATTATACTTTTTCTGCATAACCTGCATATATTCCTCTTCGGAAATCCAGCAGTGTCTTTCGCTCAGCAGTTGCAAAATGGTCATATGGCACGTTTGACACAAGGTACCGTCACTGAGTATATGCAGATGATGCCTGTCTAAAAGTTTCAGCTTGTTGCGGCATAAAGAGCAAGTTCTGGTATAAAGAATATCTTTTTCATTTGCCATATCCATGTACCTCCATCATTTTGTCGCATTATGTTGCAGCGACCGTGTAAAACCTGCGACCCGTCTCTCACAATCACAGGGGAAGCACCTTTATTATAGCACGAAAACAGGAAGATTTCAATTATGAGTTGTTATTGCCAAATTATGCAGGCTCTTTGAGAGGTAGATACCGCTATCAGCTTTTTCTGGAGCGATATGCGGCAAAGAAAAATGCTTATCAAATCCTTATCATTGCTGATAAGAATACTACAAAGCAAAGAGAAAAAGTGGGCTGAAATCAAGCGATTTCAGCCCACTGGGAGTTAATATGCAATTATTCCCACTCGATTGTGCCGATGGGCTTCGGCGTGAGATCCAGGAGGACGCGGTTGATGCCTTCCACCTCGTGGGTGATCCGGTAAGTGATGTGGTGCAGCACGGCGTAGGGGATCTCTTCGATGGTGGCGGTCATGGCGTCCTTGGTGTTCACGGCACGGATGATGGCGGGCCAGCCTTCGTAGCGCATTTCGTTTCGGACACCAACACTCTTGATATCCGGAACTGCGATGAAGTACTGCCATACTGTATTTCCTATAGCGGCAGATGCCTTCTTTCGGGCCATATAGTCAACCGAGATGCCAACAGAGG
>JAGBVD010000024.1 GCA_017630495.1 Oscillospiraceae bacterium | reverse complement strand
TGGGAGTTTTCCGGCACATACCGGGTAATGCCGATGGGGTCCAGCCAGGTAACGGTAACAGTGCCGAAGAAGCACAGTACCACCACCGCCAGCTGCAAAAACCGTTTCTTACGGAACACCTTCACCCGTTTTTCCAGAAGCATACAGCCGGTGAAGAAGCCCACGATCAGGCCAACCACCAAAAAGGCATATCCAAATTCACCGCCGAACAGCTCCGCGATCAGGTAGAAGATCGCGCCGGCAGACAGGGTGTAAAGCACCAAGAACACCGGGGAAATGGGCTTTAAAGAGAGGAAATCCCCTGCCGTTTCCAGCTTGCGCTTGCGGTACACCAGCAGCGCCAGGGCCAAAAAAGCAATTCCCACAGCCGCTACAATGGCCGCATAACCAAAGCTTCCCCAAAGAATCTCGTTTACTTGCAAACCCTGGTATTTGTGGATGGAAATATCAACAAATTCCAGTTGGCTCAGCTGCAGCACCGGGCAAACCTTAGCCATCCAGGAAAGGTCCAGCACCACCCCGGGCAGCGCCGGAGCATAGAAGGTGTCCACCAGCCAGGCAAGGAGCACCGCCAGGAAGTTGATCAGGGCATAGATGGCTGCCGCGCCCAATCGGCTGCCGGCACACATCACACTGAATACACCTACGCCAAAGAAGAACAGATAAGAAAGCACCGCCACCAGCAGCCACAAAAAGGCCACATATTGCACCTGACCCATCAAAATTGCCGCCAAACCCGCGCCCACCAGATTGGGCACAAGACAAAACAGCAAACCGGCCGTCAGGTGGGTGAAAAACCAACCTTCCCGACGCATAGGCATTGCGTGGAGGGCATTGCAAAGCCGGGATTTGAACAGGTCCCCAAAGAGCATGAGCGCGCAGATGCCGCCGTAGCCCAAATTCACCGCGCCCATCACAGAAAAAGTGTAGTCCGCGCTGTAGAACATATCATCGTATAAAAGGATCACATATAAAAGGGTAAACACAGTGTAAAGGGCCCACACCGGGGAAAACCGGGTGATGTCCTTTTTCAGGACCGTGCCGTTAAAGTACGATGTTCTTAACTTCATAGTTCACACCTCCCAGCTCGTAGATAAAGATCTCCTCCAGAGAAAGGGGCAAAATGTCAAAATAGGGGGTATTGGTAGCTTGCACCTTCTCCCGGACCGCCTCCGCTGTGCCCCGGACAACCAAAGTGTTCAGCCGTCCGGAGGAGGATGTGTGCAAAACATCCAGACCTGCCGGGGCATCGCCCACCATTTGCAATTTCACAATATTGCCCTGCATATCCGCAAGGCTTCTTTCCAGAAGCATCTTGCCGTGGTCCATAATGCCCACATGGTCGCAGATATCCTCCAGCTCCCGAAGGTTGTGGGAGGAAATGACCACCGTTGTGCCTCTTTGGGCCACATCGGAAAGGATCAGACTCCACACCTGCCGGCGCATCACCGGGTCAAGACCGTCCACCGGCTCATCCAGAATCAGCAGGTCCGGCCGAGTGCAAATGCTCAAATGGAAGGCCGCCTGCTTTTGCATACCCTTGGAAAACCGCCGCAGCTGACCCTTCCGGGGCAGCTGGAATACCTCAAAAAGCTTTTCAAACAATTCATTGTCAAAATTGGGGTAAATGCCCTGATAGTAGCTGCGCATATCCTCCATAGTGGCAGAGGGGAAAAAGAAAATGTCGTCGGGGATGTAGCCGATGCGCTCCTTCACCGCCGGGTTTTCATATACGGCTGCGCCTTCCACCAACACTTCCCCCTTGTCCGGCTGATACACACCGGTCATATGGCGGATCGCCGTGGACTTGCCTGCGCCGTTAGGACCAACCAAGCCGTAAACCGCCCCTTTGGGCACGGTCATGGTCAAATCGTCCAAAGCCTTAAAGCCGTCAAAGGTCTTGGTGATGTTTTTCAGTTCAAGCATCGTTGTTTCCTCCTTTCAAACGAAGAAGCAGTTCCTCCGTTGTCACACCGGCAGCCAGCAAAGCTGCCACCGCCTTGTCAAAGTCCTGCCATTGGGTCGCGCCGCCGGTGGGAACGCTGCAAACAAAGCAGCCTTTGCCCGGCACTGTTGCGATCCAGCCCTCCGCTTCCAGTTCCCGATAGGCCCGCTGGATGGTGTTGGGGTTGATGGTCAGGCTGCCGGCCAACTCCCGGACAGAGGGAAGCTTGTCGCCCTCCTGCAGCACCCCTGCCAAAATCTGCTGACGAAAGCCGTCGGTGATCTGGCTGTAAATGGGTCGGGCATCCCGGTAATCCAAATGTATCATCGCCCTCGCCTCCTTGTGTATTAAGTGTATTAACCGTACTAGTACAGTTAGCATACACCAGCGATTTCCTTTTGTCAATAGCAAATTATAAAAAACCGGACAGCCAACTTGGGCAACACTCCATAAGGAAGTATTGCCCAAGTGGCTGTCCGGTTTTTGTGTCAAAGCTCATATAAGGGGGCAACGGGGTCGTACTGCTGGGGTTTGTATGTAACGGACCGGATGGCTTTGCTGCCCAGACCGTACTTGGGATGATAGCCAAACAGGTTTACATAACGCTCCAAATCGGCCTTTTCCTTTTCCATTTCCTTCATTACCGCCACGGTAGCGATCACATCGTCCACCGCCCGGTGGGAATTGACCACCTGATCTGCAAGGCCGTAGGCCTCAATGGCGTAGCACAGCTTATGGGGGTAGGGCCTGCGGTCCTTGTACACCGTCAGCAGGTCCAGCTTATCCTTGCCCTTTAAAATCGCCACATCTGCGTGTTGATACAGCAGATAAAACAAAAAGCTTAAATCAAAATGGGCATTGTAAGCCAGCAGCAATGTGTTTCCGGAAATCATCCGGGCAATATCTGCGCAAAGGCGCTCTTTGGGAATGCCCCTCTGCCGGATGTCCTCGGTGGAGATACCTGTCAGCTGTTCAATCTCCGGAGGGACAACTGTGCCCGGTTTCAAGGAGATCAGCTCATCATATTCCTGCACGATCACCGCTTTTCCGGCTTTTTGCTCTACCACTACCGCCGCAAATTCGATGATCTGGTCCTGAGAAAAATTCAGACCTGTGGTTTCTGTGTCAAATACCATCAGCCGGTCATACCGGGAAAACAGTTTTTCAAACTCCATCACAATCTCCCTCTGCCAGTTCTTTTGCCCGGCGGAATTTGCTCTTTTTCTCCTGGGAAAGGCCATAGGTCTTTGCCAGCTGCTTTGCATATTCGATGGCCACCGTTTCCGGGCCTTCCTTTAACTCCACTTCGATCTCACACAGCACAATCGTCTTGCCGCCGCCGGTGAGGAATCCTTCATCCAGGGCCAGCTCCACCACGCCCTCCGGCAGGATCACCGTCTTGGCCAGCCGGGTAAACTTTGCGCCACACAAGGGCGCAACACCCTTTTGCAAAAGAAGGGGCAGTTCTTTATCTTCTGCGAGTTTACATAACATCGGAATTGCTGTTTCAATGTCCGGGCAGTGCAGCTCATATTCCCGACGGCCAAAATCCCCCGCCGGGGTTTTTAATGTGCAAACAGATACGCCGTTTTCCAGCCGCCGCCGAAGGGTCATATGTCTGCAGGAAAGATCTTTTTCCGGTGTGTCGTAATAAGTCGTTTCCATCGTAAAGACGGTTTTCTCTCCGGGAATCTCCCGGTCCAACTGCTGCAGCTTTGCCGGCTCTGCCCGGAATTTCACCTCAAATTCAATACCCATAGCCCGACTCCTTCTTTGCAAGTTACCCCTATTATACACCTTTTGCAAAATATGTGCAAGAATCTTTCCTTGCTGCCGGTTTTTGACAAATTCCTTGGGATTTTTGTGGTAGGGTAGAGCTACAGAAAGGTTGTGTTACATATGATGCAAACGCTACAATCTTATGTTCGGCAGGGAAAGCGGGCCGTGGGTAATCTGGCGCTAGACCCCAGAGTCCACGGATATCTCCGGGCGGCGGCCTATATTTTGGCCGGGTTCGGTCTGAGCGCCGCCGGTTTGAAGCACGCGCCACTGCCGCTGCCTATGGCTCTGGCAATCGCTGCCGGTGGGTGGCCGGCGGTACTGGTGTCCGCAGGAGGCGCTTTTGGCTATATTGTCTTTTGGGGCAGCATTGGCAGGCAAGGCCTTTTTTGGCTGAGTGCCGGTTTGGGCGCTTGTCTTTGCTTTTCTGACCGGCACAATTTCCGGGATACCCCGGCTCTGCTGCCTGCCTTGGCCGGTCTGATCGTGTCGGCCTCCGGGGTGGCATTCCAGGCCTGGACAAAAGACACCACCCCGATAGACATCTATTTGATCCGGGTCTGCCTTGCAGCTTTTTCCCAGTGGCTTTTTGCAAAAGTGCTTCGGGGCAGAAACCCCATCACCGATTGGCTGGCCTGCGGCCTTTGCGTGCTGGCCCTGGCCCAAATCGCACCCTTGCCCTATTTCAATTTCGGCTATATCGCCGCCGGCGCGCTGGCGGTAACGGGCCCGTTTCCGGCAGTGGCTCTGTCCGGTATCGCCCTGGATTTAGCCGGGATCACACCGGTATCGATGGCCGCGGTGCTGTGCTGCAGCTTTTTGATCCGCTTTGCGCCTGTTCGCAGCAAATATCTTTTCGCGCTGTTTCCCATCAGCGCCTTTGCATTGGTAATGGTTTTGACCCAACGGATGGATCTGTTCCCCTTGCCGGGTCTGTTTTTAGGCGGCCTTTTAGGGATTTTCCTGCCTGTAAGCGCCAATGTCCCCAGCCGCCGAGGCGAGACCGGAGTGGCCCAGGTGCGGCTGGAAATGGTGGCCGGTGTCCTTGCCCAGGCACAGCAACTTTTGCTGGAAACACCCCCGGCGCCCATTGACGAAGACGCGCTGGTGACCCGGGCGGCCCAGCTGGCCTGCAGCGGCTGCCCCCACCGTAACCACTGCAAGGATAGCAGGAATCTGTCCCAGCTTCCTGCTCCATTGCTGCACAAACCGCTGCTGAGTCCCGAAGAGCTGCCCATTATCTGTCGCAAAAGCGGCCGTTTTTTGGCGCAACTGCACCGGATGCAGGAGCAGCTGCGCAATATCCAGGCCGACCGGGAACGGCAAAAGGAATACCGGGCCGCTACGGTGCAGCAATATCACTTCCTTGCGGAATATCTCCAGGACCTGTCCGATCAGCTGGCGCAAAAAGCCCACAGCATACAGCCGCTGTACAAGCCGGTGGTGGAGATTTTCGGAAATCATCCTCTGCCGGATAACGGTGACCGATGCTTTCTCTTTGCCGGCACGCGCTGTCGGTACTATGTACTGCTGTGCGACGGGATGGGTACGGGTATCGGGGCGGTGCAGGAGGGACGCACCGCGGGAAATATCTTGCAAAAGCTGCTCACTGCCGGTTTTCCGGCGGAGCACGCCTTGCAAACCCTAAACAGTCTTTGCGCGCTGCGCGCCCGGGCCGGGGCGGTGACCGTGGAGCTTTTGGAACTGCAGCTGGACAGCGGCAAGGCCTACCTTTATAAATGGGGTGCTGCCCCCAGCTACCTGATCTCCAAGCTGGGAGCAGAAAAAGTGGGGACAGCCGGACCGCCGCCGGGTCTATCTGTCGCAGATAGCGCAGCATCGGTGCATCGGCTGTCCCTGCGCCGGGGGGAGTTATTGATTTTAGCCAGCGACGGTGTAGGGGAAGAGGGAGCCCTGCACTGCTGTGCCCAAATGTCTAACGCCGCTGCCGGGGACTTGGCAAAAGCGCTGCTTTCTAACTCCCAACTGGGCGGAGAGGATGATGCCACAGTGATCACGGTAACCCTGGCGCCTCTGTAGTTACCTTCTACAAAGTACCACATATTTCTTGCACAATTTGTCGAAACACAAGATATAGGGTAAATTTTTCTATAAAAATACAAGATATTGCCAAAATCCCAAAAAGAAGGCGTGCTGTTTTTTGTCAGCACGCCTTTTCTTATAATGGACTTTGTTTAATTTTGGCGTAGCGTCGGGGGTACTGGGGCGGTGTAGGGGAGACTTTTCGCAGTACGATCACTGCGTGCTCCTGCTCCTCAATAGGAAAAGACACCACTTTTTCCACCTTTAATCCCAGCCGTTTGATAGCGTTTTTCGCTTCCTCCAGCTCCTGCTGCGCCGCTGCGCCCTTCATCGCCAGCACCAGGCCGCCCACCTTTACAAAGGGCGCCGTCAGCTCCAGCAATATATTCAGCCTTGCCACAGCGCGGCTC
>JAGBVD010000023.1 GCA_017630495.1 Oscillospiraceae bacterium | reverse complement strand
TGGCACAGCAGAGGGTCTTCCTTTTGGTCCATTTCCACATGGATGCTGGCAAACCGCTGACCGGGGCCGTAATCGTGGACCATCAGATCGTGATAACCAAGCACCCGGCTCTCACCGCTGACCGTTTCCACGATCACCTGCCGCAGCTCCGGACTGGCTCCCTCACCCAACAGAGGACTGATGGTCTCCTTGCCCAGCTGGATGCCGCTGTAGAGTATAAATGATGCCACACCAAGACCCACAAAGCCATCCACCGGCAGCTGTGTATAGGTTTCCACCACACCTGCCGCCACAACAGCCAATGTGGCAATCACATCGTTGCGGCTGTCCACCGCCGATGCCAAAAGGGCAGTGGAGGAGATCTTCTTGCCGGTGCGCCGATAGTAAAGACACAGCCACAGCTTTCCCAAAATGGACAAAATCAGCACAACCACCATCGGCAGGGAAAGGGCCACCGGTGCCGGAGAAAGGACTTTCTCCACAGAGGATTTTGCCAGTTCAAAGCCAATGATCAAAATCAGCGCCGCCACCGCAAGACCGGACAGATATTCATACCGGGCATGGCCGTAGGGATGCTCGCTGTCTGCCGGTTTTTCCGCCAGCTTAAAGCCGATCAGTGTAACAATGGAGCTGGCCGCATCGGTCAGGTTGTTCAAGGCATCTGCCATAATGGACACTGCACCGGAGAGGATTCCCACCACCAGCTTTCCTGCAAAGAGCAGCACGTTGCACCCAATGCCCACAAAGCCGGCGCGCTTGCCCAGCTTTGCCCGGAGCTTGGTCTCTTGCAGTTGGCCGCTTGCCTTTTCTTCCACGATTTTTCCTCCTTTTGCAAGGGATTTTCCGATTCTACTGTTGGTAGAGAAGCAAATTCTACCCTTGGGAGCGGTAATTTTTCGGTTTCTCTGAATCGGGGGTTAAAAGTTCCCCCAAATGCTGTATAATGAGGATAGCTGCGTTGCAGCCTTTTTTATGCCCAAATTATACCGCAGGACAATGTACTTGTCCAGCAATTTCTTTATAAGGAGTTTTCTATGGCTTTCAAAATCATCACCGACTCTGGCTGCGATTTCCCTGCAAGTATGTACGAAGAGCTGGGTCTTCATATGGTACCCTTGTCCGTTCTTTACAAGGACCGGACCATTACTGAATATTCCGACGATTTCCTGAAGGAGCTGTACGACGGTATGCGCGCAGGGGAAAGAGCCTCCACCTCCGCCATCAACCCCGAAGGCTGGGCCTGCGCTATGGAGCAATACCTTTCCCAGGGTTTGGATGTACTGGTGCTGGCATTCTCCTCCGGACTGAGCACCACTTACCAGTCCGCGGTCATTGCCGCCGAGGAACTGAAGGAAAAATATCCGGACCGGAAGATCCGGGTTGTGGATACCCTCTGCGCCTCTTTGGGCGAAGGTCTGCTGGTTTGGTACGCTGCCAAAAAACAGCAGGAAGGCCTGGATGTGGACCAGGTGGCAGACTGGACAGAAAACAACAAGCTTAACCTTTGCCACCACTTTACCCCCGACGATCTGATGCACCTGAAACGGGGTGGCCGGGTCAGCGCAGCCACTGCCGTTGCCGGTACGCTGCTGCAGATCAAGCCGGTGCTGCACGTGGATAATGAAGGCCACCTGATCAGCATCGGCAAGGCCCGGGGTAGAAAAGCCGCCCTGAAAGCCCTTTGCGATGCAATGGGTGATCTGGCGCTTCCCGGTGAAAACGAGACCGTATTCATCAGCCACGGCGACTGCCTGGAGGATGCCCAGTATCTGGCGGATATGATCAAGGAAAAATACGGCACAAAGGAAGTCTTTATTTCCTACATCGGCGCAGTCATCGGTGCCCACGCAGGCCCCGGCACCATCGCCCTTTTCTTCCTGGGCGACCACAGATAATCTGCAATTACAGGCGGCACTTTGCAAAAAGTGCCGCCGTTTTGTATAAGAAACACCCCCGAAGGTAATCTTCGGGGGTGTTTGCTTTCTTCTTTACTGTTCTTCTTCGGCAACCAGGGAGAGTTGGATGGACTTAGTCTCCGGGCGCAAACGGGTGTACTTGACACCGGCTGCATCCAGCATCCGCTTGGAGGCAATATTGCCGGGAGTGCCGTCATATTTGTCCGATAAGTACACAACCTCTTTAATGCCGCTCTGAATGATCGCTTTGGCACATTCATTGCAGGGGAACAGCGCCACATAGACCCGGCTGCCACGCAAATCTCTGCCGTTGGCATTGAGAATCGCGTTCAGCTCTGCGTGGACCACATAGGGGTACTTGGTCTCTGCGCCATCTCTGTCCCAGGGGAAGGCATCGTCGGAGCAGCCCATAGGCATTCCGTTATAGCCTGTGGAAATAATGATGTTTTCCGGGGAAACCACGCAAGCGCCCACTTGGGTGCTGGGGTCTTTGCTCCGGCAGGCGGCCAGCTTGGCTACTCCCATAAAGTACTCGTCCCAGGTAATGTAATCTTTGCGTTTCATTGGTAACCCTCCCTATTAGTCAAACAGATCTTTCAGTGTTTCAAAGAACTTCTTGCGGCCGGGATTGGACTTGCCGTCCATGGTCTCGTCCAGCTTTTTCAGCAGCTCACGCTGTTCTTTGGTCAGTTTTGTGGGGGTCTCCACCACCACGGTAAAGCGCTGGTTGCCCCGGCGCTTGGGGTTGCCCACCTGAGGAATACCCTTGCCGCTGAGGAAGAATTCCTTGCCGGTCTGGGTACCTTCCGGAATCTCAAAGGAAAGCTTGCCGTCCAGGGTGGGAACTTCGATTTCTGCGCCCAATGCCGCCTGGGTAAAGGTGATGGGCACCCGGCACAGCACATCCATACCATCTCTTTGGAACACCGGATGGCGCTTGATGGAAACCTCCACCAACACATCACCGTTAGGGCCGCCGTTGCTTCCTACGCAGCCTTCGCCACGAAGGCGGAAGCTCTGGCCGTGATTGATGCCGGCAGGCACTTTGGTCTTGACTGTATGATTCTTGCGCACCTTTGCCTTGCCCCGGCAGGTGGTGCAGGGGTTTTTGATGATCTTGCCCCGTCCGCTGCAGCTGGGGCAGGTGGTGGTGGACTGGAAGGCCATACCCATCATATTCTGGGTGATGCGAACCTGGCCTGCGCCGCCGCACTGGCTGCAGGTCTCAATCACACCGTCGGCGCTGCCGCTGCCGTTACAGCTGCCGCAGTCCTCGATACGGTAATAACTGACCCGCTTTTCTGTGCCGAAGGCCGCCTCCTCAAAGGTAACCTCGATGCGCACACCCACATCCTCGCCTCTGCGGGGAGCATTCCGGCTGCGCCGGCTGCTGCCACCACCAAAAACCTCGCTGAAAATGTCACCAAAGCCGCCAAAACC
>JAGBVD010000022.1 GCA_017630495.1 Oscillospiraceae bacterium | reverse complement strand
AAGGAAAATTTGGCATCCTCTGCCGGAATCGGTTTCGGAGATATGTATTTGGGCAACGGTATGAGTGGCGATAAAGCACCCATCGAAAGCACCGATATTTCCTTCGATTTCTGATTATAATTTTTATTAGAATTTTGCCCCCTTGCGGATGTTCCGCAAGGGGCATTTTTTTGCGATAGGAAAAATTCGGACTTTAATTTCAAAAAAATGTGCTTGCAAATACGGAAAAGATGTATTACAATCAACAAAAGTGCATTATATTTTCGAGAATATGTTTGCGGAGGTAATGATTATGAAGGAAATGTACGAAGCTCCTGAACTGAATCTGATCAGCTATTTCCCAAATGAAAAGCTGGCTACTTTTGATTTCGAAGGTCTGCTCAACGGCGAAGGCGGACAGAGCAATAATGGTTTTGAGAGCGGAGATCCATTTGATTTCTGATTGATTTCCACGAAATCTTTTATTATGCAAAATAAACGCGAGACAGTTTTATCACTGTCTCGCGTTTTTGTTATAATTTGGTAACGAAGGGGAGCATCTGGTCTTTGGGGATCACGCCGGTGTGCAGCTCCTTCTTTTGCTGCAGACCCTGCAGATTGCCGGGGATGGGCACACCGGTCAATTCCTGCAGTCGTTCCATTTGCTTGAATTCGTCCGGCTCGTTGCTCTCTTCCAAAGCGGACAGAACTGCTGCCGGGAACTTATAGGGGGAGGCGGTGGACAGCACCACCATAGGACGCTGGTCGCCGGTTTGGGAAACATATTCCTCTGCAACCGCCCAACCGGTAGCAGTGTGGGTGTCGCAAAGATAACCCTGCTCCCGGAATACTTTGCCGATGGTCTGCCGTGCGCCCTCGTCGTCACAGCAACCGGCCCAGAACTCTGTCTGGATTTCCTTAAGCAGCTCGCCGGGGACTTGGTAATGGCCGTCGGTGTTCAGCTGTGCCATTAAGCCTGCCACCAGATCGGTGTCCTGGGACATAAAGTATAAAAGCCGCTCCAGGTTGGAGGAGACCAGAATGTCCATAGAAGGGGAGATGGTTTTGTGCAGCGGCCGGCGGCGGTCATAGCAGCCGGTGCGGATAAAGTCGGTAAGTACATTGTTGGCATTGGATGCGCAGATCAGTTTACCTACGGGAAGGCCCAGCTTTTTAGCCAGATAGCCTGCCAGGATATCACCGAAGTTGCCGGTAGGAACGGAGAAGTTTACCTCGTCACCCATAGCAATTTGGCCACGCTTGAGAAGATCGGCATAGGCTTTGAAATAGTAAGTGATCTGGGGCGCCAATCTGCCGATGTTGATGGAGTTGGCAGTGGACAGCCGGGCACCGGTGCCGCCGGGGAGCGTGCCGTCAACTGCGTTGGCAAAGATGTTCTTGACACCTGTCTGGGCATCGTCGAAATTACCTTCCACCGCGCAGACGGTTACATTGCTGCCTTCCTGGGTGACCATTTGGGCCCGCTGCACCGCAGATACACCGCCGTGGGGGTAAAATACGCAAATTTTAACACCTTCCACATCCTGGAAGCCGGCCAGTGCTGCCTTGCCGGTGTCACCGGAGGTAGCAGTAAGGATCAGAATATCTTCCGGCATACCCTTGACGGATTTTGCCTTGGTCAGCAGCTGGGGCAGCATACACAGCGCCACATCCTTAAAGGCGGAGGTGGGGCCCCGGAACAGCTCCAAAACGGTGAACTTGCCGGTATCTACGGTGGGAGTCAGTTCTTCTGTTTCAAATTTGCCTACATAAGCCTTGCTCACAAGCTCCGGCATCTGGGGGACATCCGGCAGCATTGCGCCGATGATCCGTGTGGCCATTGCCATCGTATTTTCCTGCAGGCAGGTTTTTACATCCAGGCAGGGAAGCTGGGCCGGCACATACAGACCGCCGTCCGGTGCAAGACCGTTCAGCACTGCCTGCGCGCTATCCACAACATTTTGCCGGGAACGGGTGGAGTGATAAAGCATAAAATTCGCCCTCTCTTTTAGCCAACTGCACAAAATAACAGGTGATTTAGACAAACACCTTGTTTTTTTGGCACTATTGCATTTTTTCTGGGTATATGATATACTGTTTTGGATAAAAAGGCAAGTGTTTTCTATTGTGGGCACTTTGCAGGGTGAAACGGAGGAAATTGGAATGAAAATTGGTCTGCTGGGCTTTGGTGTTGTTGGCAGAGGCGTGTACGATTTAACAGCTGCACGGGATGATATACAGGTGGCAAAAGTCGTCTGTTTGGAAGAGGTTTCTCTGCCGGATGCAGAGGTCACCAAGGACTTCCAATCTGTTCTCAATGATGAAACCATCGACACGGTTGTAGAAGCTATGGGCGGTCTTCATCCGGCCTATGAATTCGTAAAAGCTGCCATCGAAGCAGGTAAGAATATCGTTACCTCCAACAAGGCGTTGGTTGCTACTTTCTACGATGAGCTGATCCCCCTGGCAAAGGAAAAAGGCGTGCTGTTTCGCTGCACCGCTGCCGTTGGCGGCGGTATCGGCTGGCTCTCTGAACTGGAGCGGGCCCGCCGCAGTCAGACCGTCGAGTCTGTGGGCGGCATTATGAACGGCACCACCAATTATATTTTGGACTCCATGACCCGTCTGGGTCTGGGTTATGCAGAGGCCCTGCGTCAGGCCCAGGAACTGGGCTATGCCGAGGCCAATCCCACCACCGATGTGGAGGGTATCGACACCTGGCATAAGGTGATCCTTTCTTCCAATATTGCATTCGGCATCAGCGTGAATCCGGAATCCGTTCCTGCTGTGGGTATTTCCAGAATCACCGCAGAGGATGTGGAGAACTTCACCAACAACGGTTATATCTGCAAACTGGTTTCCACCGGTAAGATGGAGGACGGTAAGCTTTCTGCTTATGTGCAGCCTACGCTGTTTGGCCGTGGCGCACTGGAAGCAGCAGTTCCTGCCAACTACAATCTGATCACCCTGGTGGGCAGCGCATCCGGCCGTATGAGTTTTTACGGTCAGGGAGCAGGTCGCTATCCCACTGCGTATAATGTGGTACAGGATTGCACCGATGTGCTTTCCGGCCGTGGCTTCTACAGCCCCTATGGCGGCAAGGTCAACGCAGACAACAGTGTTTGCCTTTGCTACTATGTCCGGGGCGAGATGGATGCCTGGCTGAAAGAAAACAAAGAAGCGGATTTCGGAACCGGCATTGTTACCAAGCCGGTAAGCGTGGAAAAGATGCATGCCTGGCTGAAGGCACATCCCGAGGCTTTTGCGGCCGCATTGGATAAGTGAGGTTTTAAAGTATGTTGAAGGTTACAAAATTCGGCGGCTCTTCCATGGCCGATGCCGGACAGTACCGGAAAGTAAAAGAAATTATCGATGCAGACTCCCGTCGCCGCGTGGTGGTGGTGTCCGCTGCCGGTAAGCGCTTCAGCGCTGACCACAAGCTGACAGATCTGCTGTATTTGTGCCACGCGCACATTCAGTACGGTGTGGATTGCACCCCTGTTTTTGATATGATCACTTCCCGGTATCTGGAGATCCGGGATGAGCTGGGTCTTCAGCTGCCTCTGGAAGAGGAGTTTCAGGAACTGAAGGAACGCCTGCAGAAAAAGAAGGTCTCCCAGGATGAGCTGGTCAGCCGCGGCGAGTATTTCTCTGCCAAGCTGATGGCGGCTTATTTGGATTTCCAGTTTGTGGACAGTGCCGATTGGGTCAAGTTCTCCACGGACGGTGTTGTGAACAAGGAAGAATCCTATGCTGCGCTGAAAAACCAGGCAGATATTGCCCGGGGTGTTGTGATTCCCGGCTTCTACGGTGTGATGCCCAACGGTGAGATCAAGACTTTCTCCCGTGGCGGCAGTGATATTACCGGCGCTTTGGCCGCGGCTGCGCTGGATGCCAATGTGTATGAAAACTGGACCGATGTTTCCGGTATTTTGATGGCTGATCCCCGGATCGTCAACGATCCCCAGCCGATCCCGGAAGTTACTTATGACGAACTGCGCGAGCTGAGCTACTCCGGTGCCCAGGTGCTTCACGAAGGCACCATCTTCCCGGTCCGTGAGAAAAACATTCCCATCAACATCCGCAACACCAATGCCCCCGAGGACCCCGGCACAATGATCAAGGAATCCTTTGATTCCACTTCCGATCCCAACCGCTTTATTACCGGTATCGCTGGCAAGAAGGACTTTTCCATTATTGCCCTTTCCAAGCGTGGTCTGGGTAATGAGGTGGGTGTGCTGCGTAAGGTGCTTTCTGTTCTGGAGCGGCATCACATATCCGTGGACTACTGCCCCAACGGCATTGACAGTGTTTTCGTGGTGGTGGCTTCCAGCGCTATCGAATCCTGCCTTTACAATGTGCTTTCCGAGATTCAAAGAGATGTGCAGCCGGATACTTTGCAGGTCTACAATGAAATCGCGGTGATCGCAGCTGTTGGCCGTCGTATGGCATTCCGCCCCGGTATCTCCGGTAAGCTGTTTGCTGCACTGGGCGAGGCCGGCATCAACATCCGTATGATCAACCAGGGTCCCTCTGAGCTGAACATCATCCTGGGCGTTGACAATAAGGATTTTGCCGAGACGATGCGTGTGCTGTATAACAGCTTCGTGAAATAAACCCTTGCCGTGATATTGGAGGTTAATACAATGAAAAAGCTTTACACTGTTGCTGTCCTGGGCGCTACCGGTGCTGTAGGACAGGAAATGATCAAAATTCTGCAGGAAAGAGATTTCCCCGTTGGCAAGCTAATTCCTCTGGCCAGCGCTCGCAGCGCAGGCAAGAAATTGCAGTTTAAGGGCGAGGAAGTAACCATTCAGGAAGCTTGCGAAGAGGCTTTCCAGGGTGTGGACATTGTTTTGGGCGCTGCAGAAAATGATATCGCCAAGAAGTTTGCGCCTGCCATCGTTGCCGCCGGCGCGGTGTTTGTGGATAACTCCTCTGCGTTCCGTATGGATCCCAAGGTGCCGCTGATCGTTCCCGAGGTCAATCCGGAGGATGTGAAGGGCCACAACGGTATCATTTCCAATCCCAACTGCTCCACCATCATTACCATCACCGCAGTGAATGCGCTGAATAAGATCTCTCCCATCCGCACCATGACCGCTTCTACTTATCAGGCAGTTTCCGGTGCAGGCGCCAACGGCCCCATTGAGCTGATGAATGAGGTAGAGGCGCTGTCCAAGGGTGAAAGCTACGAGCCCAAGGTGTTCCCGTACCAGATCGCCTACAACCTGATCCCCCAGATCGGTGGCGAGCAGGTGGACGGCTACACCAGCGAAGAGATGAAGATGCAGAACGAAGGCCGCAAGATCATGCACTTGCCGGACCTGAAGGTCACCTGCACCTGTGTCCGCGTGCCGGTGGTGCGCAGCCACTCCATTTCTGTCAGCTGCCACTTTGATGTTCCTGTGACAGTAGAGCAGGTGCGCCAGGCAATCGCCAACGCCCCCGGCTGTAAGCTGATGGACGATCTGAAGAACAAGGTCTATCCGATGCCTTTGGAAACCTCCGATCAGGACATCGTGTTCGTAGGCCGTATCCGTCCTGACTTGACCGACGACTGCGGCATCAGCCTGTGGTGCTGTGGTGACCAGGTCCGCAAGGGCGCAGCCACCAACGCCATCCAGATCGCAGAGCTTCTGGTAAAATAATAAATAATACCCCCTGATACTGTATCAGGGGGTATTTATGTGCTTATTCGGATTCTACCATTTCTTCTTTCAGTTCATCCTTGCGGATAAAGAAGCGGCGGATGGCAAACAGTCCTGCAATGCAGGCAACGCAAGCCACATTGCTCCAGGGATCGTCGTGGGTCAAAATGACATGACGGGTGATAGCCACGGTCAGCACCTCCAAAATGCTGGCCGGAGTGGTGTCAATGAGCATTCTGACAAATTCCAGGCCCACCACGATGGTTAAAACATTGTGCAGATATTTGCTGATGTCGGCCAAATATCCCGGTGTGGTAAAGGCTTCGATCAGTTCAAAAGCCAGGGATATGATCAAAATGGCCAGGGTGATCAGCGCGATGATTCGCTCGATCCAAAACAGCACCCGACGGAAGAAATGCTCGATAGGGTGGTTGTCGGTGCGGGCGGTTTTGGCTTTTTCTCTTGTCTGGTTCAAAAGTGCACCTCCTGTATGGGCTTATTTTGTGGTGAGGTTTTTGTTGTTTTTCGGCTTTTTCTGCTGATTCATCCAAACCTTCATAACAATGTTATGGGGCAAAAGCTTTACCAGCCGCACTTGGTTTTGAATGGGGAAGCCGTGAACGGAGTATTCCTTTTTGGTTTTGTATAAGTGCTTTAATCCTGTGGCCACCACATCCCTGGCTTCGTACAAGTGGTTAAAGTACTGCACCTTCGAGCCGTTGGTGACCATTGCGTGGTTGAAGAACTCTGTTTTCACCCAGCCGGGATTCATCGCCATCATCCGGATGCCCCGGGGTTTCAGTTCCTGGTTGGCTGCCCGGGTGTAGCTTAACACAAAGGCTTTGGTTGCACCGTAGGTGGTAATGAAGGGGACCGGCTGGAAGGCGGACAGGCTGTCCAGCTGCAGAATATGGCTGCCCCGGTCCATATAGGGGAGAGTCAGCCGGGTCATCCATACCAGAGCCTTGCAGTTCAGGTCGATCATACGGCAATCATCTTCGGTGCTGATGTCATCAAAACTGCCGAACTTGCCAAAGCCGGCGGCATTGACCAGCAGCTTCACATCCGGCTTTTCCTGCTCCAAAAGGGCTGCGTAAGCAGAAAAGCTTTCTTTTTCACACAGATCCAGCGCAAGCACGCGCAGAGGCACACTTACCTCGGATTGAAGCTGTTTCAGGGCATCCTCCCGACGGGCAATGACCCAGATCTCGTCGACGGTTACATATTGGGAAAGCTGGCGCACAAATTCTTGTCCCATACCGGAGCTTGCGCCGGTAACAACTGCTATTTTCATAAAACCTCCCAAATTTATCCGGCAAAATATTCTTTTGCCGCTGCGATCAAATCTTCTTTGGTGTTGGCGAGGGTCTCGTTTTGGACCTGCCGCAGCAATTCATTCAGGCACTGTCCGATGTGCGGACCGGGGGCAAGGCCCAGGTCCATCAGATCGTGACCATCCACAGCCAGATCCTTCACGGACAAGCAAGCATCTTCTTCCCGGATTTCTGCCAAAAGGGCGCGAATTTCAGAAAAGTGATTGGTTGTCTCGTTAGTGCCCTTGCTGGCAAAATCTGCTTCCTGCAGACAAAGGAGCATCAGGATCATATGCTCGCCGCAACGGCTGATGTGCCGGCGCAGAACGCGCTTTTCCGGCATCAAGGCCACCATATGGTTGCCAACAAGGAACAGCACCTGCTTGCGCAGTGTGTTGGAAACCTTCAGCCGCGCAAGGATCTCCTCTGCCATAGCACCGCCCACCTTTGCGTGACCGTAGAAATGGCCTGTGCCGCTTTCATCCTGGGTAAAGGTGGCAGGCTTGCCTACATCGTGGATCAGCGCGGCCAGCCGCAAGGGAAGCGACTTAGGCGCGGCAGCAACTGTGTGGGCAATGTGGGTAAATACATCGTAGCGGTGGTGGGGGCTGTGCTGGTCAAAGCCAACGGTGGCGGCCAGCTCGGGGATGATCTGGGTGATCACAGGGGTAAAGCGGAGCAGATCCTGGGCGGAGACCTCCAACAGCAGTTTGCTCAATTCACTAAATACCCGCTCCCGGGCCAGTGTGTCCATCAAAGACACTTGCTCCAGCATCGCTTTTTCGGTGCGCTTTTCAACATCTAAATTATAGGTTACCGCAAAGCGTACACCTCGCAGAATACGCAGGGGGTCTTCCCGGAAACGGACGGTGGGGTCTCCCACGGCCCGGAGAATACCGCTGGCCAAATCCACCTGGCCGTCCCACGGGTCTACATATCCGCAGGAGGGGCTGTAAGCAATGGCGTTAACGGTGAAATCCCGACGGGCCAGATCTTCTTCCACAGTAGATACAAAATTGACCCAATCCGGGTGGCGGCTGTCGGCATAGCCTCCCTCTGTGCGGAAGGTGGTGATCTCATAAACTCTGCTGCCCATCACCACACCAATGGTGCCGTGCTTTTCGCCGCTGCGTACCAAGTTGTGCTTTGAGAAAATGGATGCGATCTGTTCCGGAGTTGCATCGGTGCACAGATCATAATCGTGAGGCCGCAGACCCAGGAGGAAATCCCGGACGCAGCCGCCTACCACATAGGCACTGAAACCGTTTTCTTCCAGCTTGTTCAGACAGGTCAAAACCTTCCTGGGCAAAACCATAGGAATGGCGGCTTTTTTGGGACTTAAGGAGAACCAGTCCAAAAACAGCCACAGGAGCATACAAAGGTAGAAAAACCGGTTCGCGCCCACTGTGCAGACACCGCAAAAGAAAATACTGCCGCAGTGGAAAAACGCATAAATGCTACGGGCATTTCTGCCGGCAAAGAGACATGCTCTGTAATAGACGGTAATCATCAGGAAAATGTTTCCCAACAACAAAAACACATACCGGAGGATTTCCGGCTCGTTGCTCCAAAACCGATACTGACTTACCAGATTGAAAATAAAGAAGGGGACAACTGCAATATAGAGGTTAAAATTGGGCGAAAGCTTTTCCATCCGGCACAGACCCATATAGACAAAACTGCCTGCGGCCAGTATGCCGGCAATCGCACCCAGAATGTTAATGATATCTGCCTGGGAAACTGCGGTGAGAATTCCGGTGAGCAGCGCGCCGCCGGCGGCAACAAAGTGACCGATGGCGCCCAGCAGATCGGCAGGGAATATATGATTGTAAGATGGTGTGCCTTTGAATTGCCGCAAAGAGATTGCCAGGCCGACCAATGTGGCGGCGGTCAGCAAAAAGAGCAAAATGGCAACCGGGTGACCGGTCTGAATAAAGCCGCGGCTGTCTGTACCCAACAGACGCAGAGATAAATAAAGAATGCAACCCAGTGCGCCGGCCAGCAGAGATGCCAGCGACAGCGGTGTTTGCTTTTCAGCGTTTTTCATAGTTTCAAGCTCCAGAAATAAAGATTATACATATTATAACAGTATTACCATCCAATTTCTACCCTTTTTCAAAAAATACACTTGTTTCTATATCCTTTCGGGAGTATAATAATGGAAATTATGTGTCCCGGGAGGAAAGACCTTATGCTGATTGGTGTGATTGTGGCTTTGTCGGCGGTGGCGGCTGTGCTGACTTGCGTTGGCGCAAATGCGTTTGCAAGTCTGCAGTGGCTTTGGCTGTTACCGGTAAGCTTTGCAGGCGGATTTTTATCTTGCGCAGTGCTGGTGTTTGTGTTTTTGCTGGTTGTTTGCGCCTTTGTAGATCCGGATAAACAGGTGGACGAGGACAGTAAGTTTTTCCGTACCATCGTCAATATCTGCGCAGATACAGTGCTGACCTTTGCCAGAGTGCGGGTGGAAACCAAGGGCCTTGAGAAGATCCCCCAGGATGGCCGTTTCCTGCTGGTAAGCAACCACCTGCATGACGGTGACCCATTGGTGCTGTTTCGTTATTTCAAGAAGAGTCAGCTGGCCTTTGTGGGCAAACGGGAAACGAAGAATATGTTTCTTGTAGGCAAACTGATGCCTAAAATCCTTTGCCAGTTTATCAACCGGGAAAATGACCGGGAGGCGCTGAAGACCATCCTGCGGTGCATCCAGCTTTTGAAGGAGGATAAAGTCTCCATCGCCATCTTTCCGGAAGGCTATATCCACCAGGACAGAAAGTTTTATCCCTTCCGGCCCGGTGTGTTTAAAATTGCACAAAAGGCCAATGTGCCCATCGTCGTATGCACCTTGAAGAACACCCAGAATATGGTCAAGAACTTTTTGAAGCTTAAGCCTACGGATGTGCAGCTGCACCTGCTGGATGTGATTCCTGCGCAGAGCCTGCAAGGCAGAACGACGGTGGATATCTCCAATGAGATCCACGAAATGATGGCAAAGGACCTGGGCCCGGAATATATGCCGGAGCAGCAGGAAGATAATACTTGATTTACCGGCGGTTTTCTGTATAATAAGTACCATGATAAATGGGAGGACATACCTATGAAAAACAGTGAAAAGACATTAGAGATGATTGTAAATCTCTGCAAAAACCGGGGCTTTGTGTATGCCGGCTCTGAAATTTACGGTGGCTTGGCAAACTCCTGGGACTACGGCCCTCTGGGTGTAGAGTTTAAAAACAATGTAAAAAAAGCATGGCTGAAGAAATTTGTGCAGGAATCCGACTATAATGTGGGCCTGGACGCAGCCATTATTATGAACCCCACCACTTGGGTCACTACCGGCCATGTAGGCTCTTTCTCTGATCCGTTGGTGGACTGCAAGGGCTGTGGCGCCCGGCACCGCGCGGATAAGCTGATCGAAGAGGCTGAATCCGGCAAGGGCGTCAATGTAGATGCTATGAAGCCGGAGGAGATGAACGAATTTATCGCCCAGCACGAGGATGTGGTCTGCCCCAACTGCGGCAAGCATCACTTCACCTCCATCCGCAACTTTAACCTGATGTTCCAGACCAAGATCGGCGTTACCGAGGATTCTTCCTCCATCGCCTACCTGCGTCCGGAAACCGCTCAGGGCATTTTCGTCAACTTCGACAACATCCAGCGTACCACCCGCAAGAAGCTGCCCTTCGGTGTCTGCCAGGTTGGTAAGGCATTCCGTAATGAGATCACCCCCGGTAACTTCACCCTCCGTACCCGTGAGTT
>JAGBVD010000021.1 GCA_017630495.1 Oscillospiraceae bacterium | reverse complement strand
GGCATCTGCCATAACGTAAGCCTCCTTATTCTTCGTATGCGTCGTATGCGTCTGCCTCAGCCTCAGCCTCATCAAACACATTCATAATGTCTTCCGGACCGTCCTCGTCGATCACAAAACCTGCCTCCAGCACTTCCTCAGTGGTGCCTACCAGCTGGGTGTGGTGCTCGGTGTAGATCATCTCATCGTCGTCTTCGTCGTCCTTCAGTTCGATCTCATTGCCCTGCTCATCCAGCACACGGATATCCAGGCAGAGAGCCTGCAATTCTTTGACCAGAACCTTGAAGGATTCCGGCACGCCGGGAGTGGGGATATTGCTGCCCTTAACGATGGCTTCGTAGGTCTTGACACGGCCGGTAACGTCATCAGACTTAACGGTCAGGATCTCCTGCAGGGTGTATGCAGCGCCGTAAGCTTCCAGCGCCCAAACTTCCATTTCACCGAAACGCTGACCACCGAACTGTGCCTTACCGCCCAAGGGCTGCTGGGTAACCAGTGCGTAAGGACCGGTGGAACGTGCGTGGATCTTATCGTCGACCAGGTGATGGAGCTTCAGATAGTAGGGATAACCAACGGTAACCAGGTTATCGAAGGGCTCGCCGGTACGGCCATCGTACAGAACGGTCTTGCCGTCTTCCCGCAGACCGGCCAGCTTCAGGGTTTCGCGGATGTCCTTCTCGTTTGCACCGTCGAACACAGGGGTAGCAACCTTCCAGCCCAGAGCCTTGGCTGCATAGCCCAGGTGGACTTCCAGCACCTGACCGATGTTCATACGGGAAGGCACGCCCAGGGGGTTCAGAACCACATCCAACGGAGTGCCGTCGGGCAGGAAGGGCATATCCTCTTCCGGCAGAACCCGGGAGACAACACCCTTGTTACCGTGACGACCGGCCATCTTATCGCCCACGGAGATCTTACGCTTCTGGGCAATGTAAACACGGACAGACTTGGTAACACCGGGAGCCAGCTCGTCAGAGTTCTCCTTGGTGAAGACCTTAACATCCACGACCACACCGCTTTCGCCGTGAGGTACTTTCAAAGAGGTATCCCGGACTTCTCTTGCCTTTTCGCCGAAGATCGCACGGAGCAGTCTTTCTTCGGGCGTCAGCTCGGTCTCGCCCTTGGGGGTGACCTTGCCGACCAGGTAATCGCCGGAGTGGACCTCTGCGCCGATACGGATAATACCGTTCTCGTCCAGGTCCTTCAGGGTATCTTCGCCCACATTGGGGATATCACGGGTGATCTCTTCCGGTCCCAGCTTGGTATCCCGGGCTTCGGTCTCGTGCTCCTCGATGTGGATAGAGGTAAATACATCCTCACGAACAAGACGCTCGTTGAGCAAAATGGCGTCCTCGTAGTTGTAGCCTTCCCAGGTAACGAAGCCGATCAAGACATTCTTACCCAGAGCCACTTCGCCGCCGGAGCAGGAAGGACCGTCAGCAATGATCTGGTTGCCTTCCACTCTCTCCCCTACGGTAACGATGGGGCGCTGATTGATACAAGTACCTGCGTTGGAGCGGGCAAACTTGGTCAGCTGGTGGGTGATCACTTCACCGTCGTCATACTTAACGGTGATCTCGTCAGCGCTGACAGCGGTAACCACGCCGGCGCCGGTAGCCTTCACACAGACCTCGGAGTCCACAGCGGCTGCGTGCTCAATACCGGTAGCAACAATGGGAGGCTCGGTAGTCAGCAGAGGCACAGCCTGACGCTGCATGTTCGCGCCCATCAGTGCGCGGTTTGCGTCGTCGTTCTGCAGGAAGGGAATGAAAGAAGTAGCGATGGAGATCATCATTCTGGGGGAGACATCGATGTAATCGATCACATTTCTGTCCACCTCGGTGATCTCATTGCGATGACGGCAGGCAATACGCTGATTTGCCAGGCAGCCGTTCTCATCCAACGGCTCGTTAGCCTGACCGATGTAGAAATCGTCTTCCACATCTGCGGTCATATAGTCCACCTGGTCGGTAACCTTACCGGTGGCCTTGTCAACCTTCCGATAGGGTGCTTCCACGAAGCCGTACTCGTTGATCTTGGCAAAAGTAGCCAGATAGTTGATCAGACCGATGTTGGGACCTTCGGGGGTCTCGATGGGACACATACGGCCATAGTGAGTATAGTGAATATCACGCACGTCAAAGGATGCACGCTCACGGCTCAAACCGCCGGGGCCCAGTGCAGACAGACGACGCTTGTGGGTCAGCTCTGCCAGGGGGTTGTTCTGGTCCATAAACTGGGACAGGGGGCTGGAGCCAAAGAACTCCTTGATCACAGCCGTTACGGGACGGATGTTGATCAGACTCTGGGGAGTAACAGCATCCAAATCCTGCACGGTCATACGCTCACGGATCACACGGTCCAGACGGCTGAAGCCAATGCGGAACTGGTTCTGCAGCAGCTCGCCCACGCAGCGCAGGCGGCGGTTGCCCAGGTGGTCAATATCGTCGGGTGTGCCGATACCCTCTGCAACGCAGTTGAGGTAGTTGATGGATGCCATAATGTCATCCACAACGATATGCTTGGGGACCAAACGGTCAATGTTGGCAGTAATGGCCTCTTCCCAGTTGATATCTGCGGTCTCCAGCAGCTCCTTCAGCACGGGGAAGGAAACCTTCTCCTTGATGCCGTACTGCTTGGGATCAAAGTCCACAAACTTGGCCATATCCACCATATTGTTGGACAGGACCTTTACATTGCGGCCACCGACCTTCAGTGTGACCTCGTTCACGCCCTTGTCAGACAGCTCGTGTGCGCGTTCACGGCTGATGATCTCGCCGGGCATTACCAGAATTTCACCGGTCAGAGGATCGATGATGGGCTCGGCCACTTCCTGGCCGGACAGACGGCTCCAAATGTCCATCTTCTTATTGAACTTATAACGGCCCACGGTGCTCACATCGTAACGATGTGCATCGAACAGCAGTGCGTTCAGGTGCTCCTGGGCAGTAGACTCTGTGGGGGGCTCACCGGGACGCAGACGACGGTAGATCTCCAGCAGAGCATCTACACGAGTCTTGACGGTGTCCTTCTCCAGAGTTGCCAGAATACGGGGATCTTCGCCGAACATAGCCTTGATCTGCTCGTCCGTCTCCACGCCCAGGGCGCGGATCAGGCAGGTGATGGGCAGCTTCCGGTTCTTATCGATACGGACCCAGAAGATGTCAGACAGATCGGTCTCATACTCCAGCCATGCGCCACGGTAAGGAATCACCGTTGCGGTGTAGGTATGCTGCTCGGACTTGTCCACCTCGTGGCCATAGTACATACCGGGGCTACGAACGATCTGGGAAACAATGACACGCTCTGCACCGTTGATCACAAAGGTGCCGCCATTGGTCATAATGGGGAAATCACCCATAAAGATTTCCTGTTCCTTGATCTCGTCCGTCTCGGCATTGTGCAGTCGCACCCGTACCTTGATGGGCTTCGCATAGGTAGCGTCCCGCTCCTTGCACTCCTCGATGGTGTACTTGGGCTTGTCTTCCATGGTGTAATCCAGGAAGCTCAGCTTCAGTTTACCGGAGAAGTCGGTGATCTCGCCAACATCCTTAAAGACCTCGCGCAGGCCTTCATCCAGGAACCACTGATAGGAGTCCTTCTGGATTTTCAACATGTTGGGCATTTCCAGGATTTCGTTGTACTTTGCGTAGGACTTACGCGCAGTCTTTCCGAACATTTGGTCCTTGACCATAGCCATATTGATCATCACGCCTTTCTTTCGGCTTTCGCCGGAATGTAGTGTTACTTTTTGATACGCCTGGGGCAGTTGTTACTTTGTTGCAATTATCTATTGACAATCGCTTCTTGCATATGGTAGAATATTTATGTTAGGTAATATGGCGCAAAAGCGGCATACTCCCACACTATAGAGTACAATTCTAGCACAACTCCCCTCTTGTGTCAATATAAATATTGGAAATTTTCACCTTTTTATCATAAAAAAGCAGCACCTTTTTCAAGGCGCTGCTTTCTTTTTGTTATTTCAGATATTGGAATAGCCGTAGCTGTTGACCAGGGCATCCAGCTTCTTGCCTTCCTTGCAGTAGGGGCAGTTGCGGTAATCGTAGCTGGCGTAGTCCGGCAAGTCGTTCAAATCGAAGATGGAGCACACCGGATAGTGGCCCACCTTATCCACCGCGCTGTAGATCGCCGCCACACCGGAAACCATACCGCCGTAGTAGCTGATGGCTTCAATGCTGCGGTTGGTGGTCACGCCGGTGGTAACGGATGCCATCAGGATCAGCACATGCTTACCCTGGATCATAGGCTGAATGTTCTCCCGGAAGATGATCTGGGAATTGCTGTTGTATTCCGGCTCGATCACATACACCGTCTGGTGACGGTTCAAGGTGCGGAAGCCGCCCTTGGTCAATTCGTTGGCAACGCAGGTGCCCAACACGGTAGTGCCGTCCAGACACAAAATCGTGTCCACCAGGGTATTATTTAAAAACTTGGAGACCAGCTGGCGAGCGCAATCCTTAGCCTCGCTGAGGCGGGTCTTTTGATATGTAATGTCAATGTAGTAGTTGATATGGCTGTGGTTGGTGGCGAAATGTCCCCGGGCATAGCGCAAGGACACATTGCCGTGCCGTGCAGGCAGTTCCTTTAGTTCGATCATATTCGTACCTCCTAAATAAGAAAAAGCGTTTTTTCCAGCCCGGCAGATGCGTTTTTCGCCGGGTCGATGAAAAAACGCTTTTTTTCATTGTAACCCAATTATATCAGAAATGCAAGCCTTTTTTACACAGCTTGCCGGGCAAGCAGTTCCGGTTCCTGTCGCAAAAACTGTTTGGCAATGATCTTGCAGATCTGGCCTTTCTCGATCATTTCGTGGACACCGGCCAGACTGACCCACCGGGCATCGTCCGTCTCCCCTTCCTGCAGTACAACCTGCTCCAGGGGGATTTCCCGTTTCAGACAGTAAAAGTCATAGTGGATGCACTTTTTCCGGGTGGAGCTGATCAGCTCAAATTCTTCCGGCTTTGCCCGGATGCCGGTCTCCTCCAATAACTCCCGGGTGATAGCCTGCAAGCTGTTCTCCCCGGCCTGCACAGCGCCGCCGGAATTTTCCCAGGTGCCGGCAAAGGATTTGCCCGGGGCGCGGCGGGTCAGCAGCACATTGCCTTTTCCGTCATAAACCCAGACGCAGACCACAAAGCCGAACTCCCCTTTGCGCCAGGGTGTGCCCCGGCGATGGGTGCGGCCGGTCAAGTTCCGGTCTTTATCGTATACATCATTGAATTCCACGATTTATTCCTCTTCCAAATGTTTGCCGTGATCCCGGTAGGCGCTTTCCAGAGAGCTTTCCCGGTCCGCCTCTTTCTGGTAGCGGCCGACCACCGTTGCGGCCAGCTCCACCGGCAGCAGCGTACCTGCACCGGCCACACAGCCGCCGGGGCAAGCCATGCCCTCCAGCAGATAGCCGTCATACTTGCCGGCCTTTGCCAAAGTAATCAGCTTACGGCATTCTTTCAAGCCTTCTGCGCAGGCAGTCTTTACCTCGGTTTCCGGGTGCAGCTGCTGGATCAGTCCCTTCACCGCGCCGGCAACACCACCTGACACCGCAAAGCCGCGGCCGGCAGCTGTGCCTTCGTTCAGATCGTCCACCTCTTCAATGGCGGCAAAGTCCACACCCTTGGCCTCGAACATACCCTGCAGTTCTTCAAAGGTCAACACGAAATCCACATCGGAACGAATATCCGCCCGGATGGCTTCCAGCTTCTTGGCAGCGCAAGGGCCAACGAAGACCACCTTGCAATCGGGGTATTTCTGCTTCATCAGCCGGGCGGTGTAGACCATCGGGGTCAGAGTCATAGAGATGTTGCCCGATTGGTCCGGGAACAGCTTATGGATCATGGAGTGCCATGCCGGGCAGCAGGATGTAGCCATATAGGGCTGTTTCTCCGGCACTTTCTCCAGGAAGTCTTTCGCTTCTTCAATATTACACATATCTGCGCCCACAGCCACCTCTGTGACACGGGCAAACCCCAGCTGCTTCATTGCGGCAATAAACTTGCCGGGGGTGGAGTGCTTACCAAACTGGCCGATAAAAGCCGGGGCAACGATGGCAATGACCTTGTCCCCTTTGAGAATGGATTGGATCACCTGGAAGATCTGACCCTTGTCCACGATGGCACCAAAGGGGCAGCTGACCAGACACTGACCGCAGGCAACACACTTGTCCTGGTTAATGACCGCTCTTCCCTGCTCGTCAGAAATAATGGCATCCATACCGCAGGCGGCCTGGCAGGGGCGCTGCATATGCACAATGGCATTGTAGGGACAAGCCTTTGCGCACTTGCCGCAGCGGATACATTTGTCCAGGTCAATATAGGACCGGTTGTTCCGGAAGGAAATCGCATCCTTGGGACAAACCTTTTGGCAAGATGCCGCAAGGCAGTTCTGGCAGTAGTTGCTCACCTTATACTGATTGGTGGGACAGGCGTGACAGGCATAGGGAATAATGTTGATCAGCGGCGGGGTATAATACTGCTCCGCCACAGCCGCCTCGTCCATACCCTCGGTCATCAAATGCCGGGTCTGAATGGGGCGAATATTCAAACCCATTGCCAGGCGAACACGCTCGCTGGCGATGGCCCGCTCCAAAAACACCGACTCCCGGTGCAGCGGCTGATCGCCCGGCACGATCCGGTACGGCAGCTCGTCCACACCCTCATAACCGTTGCCGGAATAAGCCATTCTGGCAACCTCTGTGAAAACATTCTTACGAATATCCGAAATCAAAGATGGAATTCCTCGCATCTTATTACCTCCAATAACAAGCATCTATACATTTATTATATTCATTCGGCATAATTAGTCAAGTAATCCCCATCGGTAGTTCCTGCCAATGAAATTTGG